>CALHHQ010000119.1 GCA_938030645.1 uncultured Rhizobiaceae group bacterium | reverse complement strand
CCAAGCCGATGAACCGATCAAGAAATTTACATTGGCACCGTAAGCGCCTTCGGCATTGGAGAACACGCGGTATGTCGCATCATCCATGTGGCATTCATTTTCAGCAGCATAAGCAAGAGCGTGTTTGCGAATGAAGTTCAGTTCAGCGGGTTCATCTGCAATGGCTGCAAGGTGGCAAGCTTCCGCCAACATCTTGGCCTGCAAAGGCAGCAAGTCGCGGAAGATCCCTGAAAGAGTAATCACCACATCAATGCGCGGACGCTTCAACTCTTCAAGGGGAATGAGTTCTGCACCAACCACCCGACCATAAGAATCGAGCCTGGGTTGCGCCCCCATTAGGGCCAAGGCTTGTGCCATTGGTGCGCCTTCAGCTTTTAAATTGTCAGTGCCCCACAAAACAATGGCGATTGTTTCTGGCAAACTGTTGTCTTGTTCCAGATAGCGATCCAAAATTTTTGCGGCTTGGCGAACACCATCGCGGGTTGCGAAAGCTGATGGAATTTTGAATGGATCGAAGCCATGAATGTTGCGACCGGTCGGCAGCATTTCGGGTGTGCGAATGAGGTCACCCGATGCGGACGGATTTACGAATTTTCCGTCGAGGGCCGTAATGATACCTTCAAGTTCTTCATTGACTGAAAGATTGGCATTCGCGGTTTGCAATTTCTCAACCAGCGCGTTTTGTTCTGGTGCTTCACTTGTCTCAGTAAAGTGATCGATCACGCTTTTTGTTTCGCTGACGATTGCATCCATGAGTTCGCTTGGCACATTCGCAGACTGATCTGCATCAGCAATATGTTCCAACATCGCACGGCGATCTTCGGCGTTCATAGGTTGCCCCGCCACATGCAAACCGCTTGGAATAAGCGAGTATTCAAGCTCCAAGAGTTTGGCTTGAACTTCAGCAATGAACGCAATTGGATCAGCAGCAGATTGTGCAATTTCCAGATTCAATTGCTCTACTTGAGCGGCAACCAACTCAACAAGGTTGTCTTGTTCTGCAGCTTCCGTTTTGCGCAAACGGTCTAGCGATGCCTTCAACTCACCAAGGCCTTTGTAGAGGCCGGCTTGTGTCACGGGCGGTGTGAGATAAGAGATCAGGGTTGCAGAAGAGCGGCGTTTTGCAATCGTGCCTTCTGAAGGGTTGTTGGCTGCGTAGAGATAGAAATTCGGCAGATCTTTGATCAAACGATCAGGCCAACAATCTCCGCTCATGCCCACTTGTTTGCCAGGCATGAATTCAAGAGCACCGTGTGTCCCAAAATGCAGCACGGCATCGGCTGCATAATCTTCGCGAAGATAGCGGTAAAATGCACTGAATGCATGAGTTGGCGCAAAGCCTTGCTCAAACAACAGGCGCATCGGGTCGCCTTCGTAACCAAAGCCCGGTTGAACAGCGATAAGGATATTTCCGTATTGTTTGCCCAGAACAAAAATGGACGAACCGTTTGTGAAATCGCGACCGGGCGCGGGGCCCCAAGCATCTTCGATTTGTTTCAGATAAGGCTCACGACGTACGTGATCATCAGCAGAAATGAGACTGTGCACGTTGGCACCAGCGCCATATTGCTCTGCATTGCCGTTTAGAATTTCCAACCGCAATTCATCAGCGGTTTCCGGCAAATCATCAATCACATACCCTTCCAACTTCATCTTCAACAGCGTGGCATGAAGAGATTCAAAGACAGATAGGAACGCGGCTGTTCCAAGGTTTCCTGCATTCGGCGGGAAGTTGAAAATTGTCAAAGCAACCTTACGTTCGGCGCGTTCACGCTGCCTCAATGTGACCAGTTTGGAAACGCGATCCGCAAGAGTGTCGACACGCTCACCATGCGCCTGCATGCAACGCTGGCCAGATGGGCAACTGCCCAAATCGCGCGCACAAGTGCAGGTTTGATTTTCTGGATTTTCTGATCGACCACCAAATACTTGTGATCCAATTGCCCCGTCCAATTCTGGTATAGCCACCATGATGGTGGTCTCAATGGGCATAAGTCCGGTGTTAGACCTTTCCCAAGTTTCGAGCGACTGGAACTCTGTGACGTGCGCAGACACATAGGGCACATCGAGATCGTTCAGCGCTTCAGCTGCGGAATACGCATCGCTGTAAGCTGGCCCCCCCACCAAGGAAAATCCAGTGAGTGACACCAGTGCATCAATCTTTGCGCCATTTTCCCCACCAGACAAAAACGCATCAATTGCTGGGCGATTGTCCAAGCCGTTGCAGAAACATGGAACCACATTCAAGTTGCGCGCGTTCATTGCTTTGATCACGCCGTCATAGTGACCAGTGTCGCCTGACAAAATGTAAGAACGAAGCAAAAGGAGCCCAACCGTGCCCTTCGCATTTGGCAACATGGGCAAATCGGAAAAGTGACTTGAAACACGGTTCTCGATCAGAGGATGATAAACGCCCGTATCGGGATATTCGACGGGATCGCTTGCCGGAACTTTGCCGCGAAGTGATGCCCGGTCGCCATCGGCATATTTGTCCACCAACATGCGCACCATATTAGCGATGTTATCTTGGCTGGCAGACAAACGATATTGCAGGGTGAGGAAATAGGTGCGCACGTCCTGCGCCGTTCCTGGAATATATTTCAGAATTTTGGGCAAGCGTTTCAGCATCTTCATCTGGCGTTCGCCAGCGGTTTTGCCTGTTTCTTTTTCGCCTTTGGCGTTACTGCCGCGCAGTTTTTTCAAAAGTGCTAGCGGACCTTTTTGCTCGCCATCCATTTTGAATTTGCCCATTGAGGTGTTTTTCATCACCTCGCCAGCGCTCATGCAGCACACCATGGCATCGCAATGGTCGCGTCGTGCAGCTAAATCATCAACCACAGCTTTCACATGTTCTTCAACGAACAACATGGACGCGATGATGATGTCGCCTTTGGCAATGTCGTCTTTACACGCTTGCAAACGTGTCTCGTTCTCATGCCAATCTGTTGCTGCGTGAACCGAAAGGTTCAGCCCTGGCATGGAAGGTCTCAAAATATCTTGAGCTTGGGACACTGCACCCGTCAGATTGTTGTCCAAAGTGATGAGGACAACATTCACGGGAGCGGCGTTAACGGCTGAAATGGGACTTAGCTTCATAAAGCGTCTCCATTGTTATTTCAGCCAGACCGAGTTCGCCGGCAAATTTTTCTGTATTTCTGCGGGCTTTGCCACGCACGAAGAATGGAATTTTCTTCAGTTCCTTTTCAGCTTCCATGGTCCAGGTGAGCGGGCCATTTGAAACCTTCTCCTGTGTTTCATCACTGGTTGCTGACGCTGGAGCCGTTTTGCTGGATCCGTGCCCCAAATGGCTTGGTCCAGCAGCATCATTAAACTCGAAATCATCGCGGAACATGTGAAGAAGGTGTTCTTCAAGGCCCATGGTCAGAGGATGAACAAGCGTATCAAAAAGAACGTTAGCGCCTTCAAAACCCATTTGGGGCGAGTAGCGTGCAGGGAAGTCCTGAACATGGACAGGCGCAGAAATCACGGCACAGGGAAGGCCAAGGCGTTTGGCGATGTGTCGTTCCATCTGGCTGCCCAGAACGAGTTCAGGCTGAAGGTTTTGAACCTGCTCTTCAACTTCAAGGTAGTCGTCAGTGATCAGCGCTTCGATACCATACAGCTCGGCAGCTTCGCGCACATCGCGGGCGAATTCTCGAGAATAAGTGCCCATCCCGACAACCTGATAGCCCATCTCTTTCTGGGCCACTCTTGCCATGGCGATCACGTGTGTTGCATCACCGAAAAGATAAACGCGTTTACCCGTTAGGTATGTGGAATCTATGGAACGCGAATACCAAGGTAAGCGGACCTCGTTTTCCTGAACCAGAGTTTCGCATTCTTCGTCAGAAATACCGGTAAGCTCTGCCAATTCGCGCATGAAATCGATAGTGGCATTGACACCAATCGGAACTGTTTTGGTGTGCGGCTGACGGAATTGGCGCTTGAGCCAAGTGCATGTGGTCAATCCCGTTTCAGGATAGAGGCACACGTTAAAATCGGCTTGTTTCAGGCGTAGAATATCGTGAACGCTGGCGTCCAACGGTGCCACCACATTGACGTGAATGCCCATGGATTCGATCAGCCCAACAATTTCGCGCACATCATCGCGGTGGCGGAAACCCAAAGCTGTTGGGCCAATGATGTTGCAAGATTTGTAATCCGCTTCAACTTTGTCAGGACCTTGTGGGGCGATGGTTCGTGCCACTTGATAGAATGTTTCGGATGCCCCCCAATTTTCCTTTTTGGAATAGGACGGCAATTCCAACGGAATAACCGGAATTGGCAAACCCATGGTTTTGGACAGACCACCCGGGTCGTCTTGGATCAATTCACCAGTACAACTGGCACCAACAATCATGGCGGCTGGCTGAAAACGTTCCTGCGCATCACGCGCAGCATCCATGAACAATTGGCTGGTGTCACCGCCAAGATCACGGGCTTGGAACGTTGTATAGGTAACAGGTGGTCGCTTTTTGCGACGCTCGATCATTGTGAACAGAAGGTCGGCATAGGTGTCGCCTTGAGGCGCATGCAAGACATAGTGAAGGTCTGTCATCGCGGTCGCGATGCGCATGGCTCCCACATGGGGCGGTCCTTCATATGTCCACACGGTCAGCTGCACGATTACACCTCCAACCGAGTTCGTCTGTTTAAAGGACGTGCAAAGAGTTCAGCCAAGTCACCAGCTTGTTCGTATCCCTGAATAGGAGTGAACACGAGTTCGATGGACCACTTCGTGGTGATACCCTCGACCTCGAGTGGATTGGCAAGCCCCAAGCCGCAGACCACAATGTCGGGGCGCTCATCACGACAACGGTCGAGCTGAAGGTCCACATCTTGGCCTTCGCTGACGTGAGCGCTTTCAGGAAGTGCATTGAGGTCGTGGGCCAAAAGCCGCTTGTTGAGATACGGCGTTCCAACCTCGGTGGCGACCATGCCCAATTCATTGCCGAGGAAGCGAGCGAGTGGAATTTCAAGTTGAGAATCCGGGAAGAAGAAAACGGATTTTCCTTCCAATTTATCACGGTGAAGCTCAATCGCGCGTTCTGCGCGTTGTTTTGGCTTTTCTATCACTGCGTTGAATGTTGCTTCATCGACCCCAAAGGCATCCGCTGCGGTTTTCAGCCAGGCTGTTGTGCCCTCAGCGCCGAGCGGGAAGGGCGCTTGAAGTAAAGTGGCTCCGCGTTCTTCGAGGGCACGGGCCGTATCCGTGAGAAACGGTTGGGCCAAAAGATATACAGTATTCGGCCCCACGGACGGCATATCATCGGCCAAACGTGCGGGCAGGAAGCGGACTGGGCCAATGCCCATTTCTTCAAACAAGCGTGCAAACTGGTCTTCCACCACATCAGCCAACGCGCCTACCACCATCAACGCAGCAGGTGCTTGATCTGGTTCAGGGGGAAGCGAAGGAACCAAAGCAGCAAGGCATGCGTCCTCGCCTTGGGTGAACGTGGTTTCGATGCCGGATCCCGAATAGTTCAAAATTCGAACATCAGGACTATGTTCCACCGCGAGCCGTTCAGCAGCACGCCCTAAGTCCAGTTTGATCACTTCGGATGGGCATGAGCCCACCAGAAACAGAAGCCTAATCTCTGGACGGCGCGCCAGAAGTTTTTCAACAACACTGTCCAATTCGTCGTGCATGTCTGCAATGCCAGCAAGATCACGCTCTTCCATAATGGCTGTGCCGAATCTCGGTTCTGCAAAAATCATCACTCCTGCGGCGGATTGCATAAGATGTGCACAGGTGCGGGACCCAACAATCAGGAAAAAAGCGTCTTGAATTTTGCGGTGCAGCCACATGATTCCCGTAAGCCCGCAAAACACTTCATGTTGTCCGCGTTGCTTCAAAACGGGGCGTTCATTGCAACCGGTAACCTGTGGAAGGTTTATTTCATCGCGGGTGAGACTCATGCTGGAACCTCATGTGTTTGAGAAGACATGGGCGAGTTGTTCACAGACTCAGATTGCGACTGAAGACGCGCCGCCCGCAGTTTCAATATGAACTGCACCGCGTTGATGACGTAGGCTGCATAGGCCGCAAGGGCGAGCATCAGCAGCGCGTTCGGTGTTAAGGAGCCCAACCACAGAGCAATCAAATATGCTGTGTGAAGTGCCAACACCGCAAAGGAAAAGACGTCTTCCCAGAAGAAGGCTTTGGCAAACAAATACTGCCCGAAAACAACCTTTTCCCAGATCGCTCCCGTAACCATAATCGTATACAAAATCAGTGTTTTAACGATGATTGATAGGGTCGCTATTTCGTAGCCAAGACCGCTCATCAAAAAGCGAACCACCAGTGCGAGTGAGATCAAAAAGACGACAAACTGAACGGGCGCCAAGATGCCTTGGACAAGCGTCCATCCAGACGCGTCTCTTCTGGCGCGTTCGGCAGGTGTGTAGAGCGGCTCCGTTTTTCGTCTTTCGGCAAATGCCAAGACACTTCTCCCAAATGTATTGGCCCGCAGAGGCCTCAATCTTATGTCCATATTTTTGGACACATTGAGAGTTAAGTCCGCTTTACACAAACTGTCAAGAAAACTTGACGTAAATATATTTAGACATCAGAGTGGCGAAAAACGACAGACGAGAATGAAATGGATAAAGGCGTCGGGATGGGGCGCTGCAGGAGGATCCATGGCAGGCGACGAGAAAAATCGGAATGGCAGAAAGGCTATCGACGAGATGCTTCGTGACAGAATCATTCCAAGACTTGTTGAAGGAAGCTCTGAAATAGAGTTGACTAAACGCTCGACTGGGAGTGGGGCTGTTTTGCAACTTAAGCTGAAGAAAAATCAGATTGATGCAATTGCCGACAATCTGATTGATGGCGATGGGGCCGAAGTTAACAACGCTTTAGAAGCGATGTTTGCGCAGGGTCATAGCATGGCTGATATTTTCTTGGAATTGCTCGCCCCAATTGCTGTTGAACTTGGTAGCCGTTGGACCAGCGATCTTTGCTCTTTTGCTGATGTCACCATGGGCATGTCTGAATTGCACACAGTGTTGCGTAAAAACTCAACTCGTTTGGCAATGGAAATTTCTTCTAGTGCTCCAGGTGAATCCATATTGGTGACGCCGATGCCAGGACAAACCCACGTGTTTGGCGCGTCTATTGTGGAAGAGTTTTTCAGAGCTGCAAATTGGGATGTGCGTTCCGGTGTGAATGCCAGTGAAAGAGATCTGCTTTCTGCGCTGGCTGACGAACACTTTACTATCGTAGGGTTGTCTGTCGCTCACAATGGCCTACTTGAAGATTGTAAGTGTTTGATCAGTGAGATTCGAAAAGTGTCTCTTAATCAAGAAGTGAAAATTATGGTGGGAGGCCCTGCGTTTGTGCTTGACCCATCGCAGGTAGAAGAAGTAGGAGCGGATGCAACAGCGTCCAATGCCAAACAAGCCCTAGAAATGGCTAAGTTTCTTAACGACAAAGTTGGATGACGTTCCGAAAGCTTAATGTATTCGGTTTTATCGTGTTGATTGTCTAGATTGTGTTTTTTCGCAATGTGGGTTTCGAAAAGACCACGAGAATTCCAATAGAGTCATATTCATACTGGCGCCTGCAATTAGTGGGATACGGTGAAGGAAAAAACGGTTGGACGATCTTGTGAAAAAGTCTTCTATTATGAGCTTTTCTCATGCTGCGGATCATTTTAACGGTCTTCCGCCGGAGAGAACTGCTGAGATTTTTGGCCACGCTGCTGATGTAACTCTTGTGGTTGATGCAGATGGTGTGATTCAAGATGCGGCTTTTGCCATGTCTGATCTGTTCAGCGCAGGTGGCAGCGATTGGCGCGGTAAGAAATGGGACGAAACTGTCACCGAAGAGTGCCAATCTAAAGTCGCCGAAATTCTTCAAGAAGCGCGCGCTGGCCATACCATTCGCCCACGTGAACTTAATCACTTCATGCCTCATGGCGATGATGTGCCTATCCGGTACTCCGCCGTGCGTTTGGACCAGCAAGGCAGCGTCATTGTATTTGGTCGCGACATTTCTAAAGTTGCGACCCTTCAACAAAAACTTATGAATTCGCAATTGTCGATTGAGCGTGAATTTGCTCGGTTGCGCAGTGCTGAAATGCGTTATCGTATGATGTTCCAACTCGGCGGAGTGCCGCAGGTTGTGATCGATACGAGCAATTTGCGTGTCTGCGATATCAATCCTGCAGCTTTGCGCCTTTTGGGTATGGAACCGCGACAAGTTGAAAACGCTAAAGTGACACAGCTTTTTGACAGCAATGACAAAGAAGCGCTTGAGAAACTCTTGATGGCGACAATCAATCATCGCACGGAAGAAGATGTTAAAATTGGTCTGCGCGGTGGTGAAGTGATTACCATTGGCGCAACTCTTTTTAGACAAGAGCGTCGTGGTTATCTGCTTTTGAACCTGTCTTCAAACTCTGGGAACGTGGTTCCGCTCACTTATGCAGTGGAGCGCCGGATCCTCGATCTAATCGAACAAATGCCTGACGCATTTGTGGTAACCAACGCCGATCGTCGCGTTCTGGCAACTAACAATGCATTGATTGATCTGTTGAACTTGCCGAACCTGAAAGACGCAGAAGGTCAATTGTTCGATTCTTGGTTTGAGCGCGCTGGTGTCGATTGCAATGTGCTTGTCGCCAATGTGAAAGAGCATGGAACAGTGCGCCGTTTTGCGACCGTTTTGCGCGGTGGGTTTGGGCGTTCAGAAAGTGTTGAAATCGCTGCAACGAAGATTGTCAGCGCCAATGAGATTTTATACGGATTTTTGATCAGACCCGTTTCTGCGCCGCTGGCCATTGGCGATCCTGAAACAGAAGTCGTGCCGCGTTCTAACGAACAAATTACAAACCTCGTTGGTCACATGCCTTTGAAGGACATCGTGCGTGAAACGACTTCGATGATTGAGCAATTGTGCATCGATGCTGCCTTGGACCTGACTGGCGGCAACCGCGTTTCGGCAGCTCGTATGCTGGGGCTTAGTCGCCAAAGCCTCTATGCCAAATTGGCCAAGGATCCAGAATAACTTCTAATTATTTTGACATATATATGTGTCCAATTAATTTGACATGTTGTGATTGCGCTCATACTGTTTGGGCATGACAGTTGCCTCCGCCACCGCATTAGAAACCGCCCATACAGGCCTGAAACGGCCAAAGCTTTCGACTTGTTTGGAATTGCTTAAGCCAATTACGTGGTTCCCGCCCATGTGGGCATTCATGTGTGGTGTCGTTTCTGCAGGAGTTGCGCTTTCAGGCAATTGGCTGACAATTATAGT
>CALHHQ010000118.1 GCA_938030645.1 uncultured Rhizobiaceae group bacterium | reverse complement strand
GTGCGACCGAGTTCCAAGAGCTTTTTCTGGCCGCCGGAAAGATTACCCGCTTTCTCATTGACCAAATGTCCAAGATTGAGAAAGTCGATCACGTCGTGGGCTTTGGCGCGAATTTCTTCTTCTTCGCGGCGCACCTGCCCTCTTCGAAACCACGCATTCATCAGGCGTTCGCCTTTTTGATCGGCCGGCACCATCATGAGATTTTCAACAACGCTCAATGTAGAAAACTCGTGCGCGATTTGAAACGTGCGCAACAGGCCTTTGCCGAACAATTCGTGGGGTTGAAGCCCTGTAACGTCCTCATCGTCGAGATAAATTCGCCCCTCAGAAGGTGGGAATAGGCCAGCGATAATATTAAACAAAGTTGTTTTGCCAGCGCCATTGGGGCCAATCAAACCCGTGATCGAGCCCTTTTTGACATTGATCCAAGCGTTGTTGACGGCCCGTACGCCACCGAACTGCTTTGAAACGGCTTCAACTCTAATCATACAAAAACGCTGCTTTATCTCGTGAGAAACTTGTCAAATCGGCTGTCGCGTGGCCTAAACCATGCCAACCAAGACTTCAACCACAGGGCAATACGTTTTACACCCTGTTGAAAACAAAACGGCTCCTATTTTCATGCCTTCCATTGCCACTCTGAAACAAGTGTCAAAGACCTTCGACAATGGTGTTGAAGCCGTACGCTTGTTTTCTATGGATGTGGCTATGGGCGAACGTGTGAGCCTGCTTGGCCCATCGGGGTGTGGTAAAACAACTGTTCTGCGCATGTTGGCAGGTTTGGAAACGCCGAGTGAAGGCACCATCTCCATTGATCTCGAAGATGCTGGGCAGATCGGCTTCGTATTTCAATCCCCCACCTTGCTGCCATGGAAAACGGTGTTTGAAAACATCTGGGCGCCGCTGCAATTGCAGGGTGTGTCTAAGGCAGAAGCACAAACTGACATTGAAGACTTGTTGCAACGGGTCGACCTGTCAGATTTCCGCGATGCCTATCCACGAGAGCTTTCTGGCGGAATGCAAATGCGTGTCTCCATCGCTCGTGCATTGGTTATGAAACCGAATTTGCTTTTGATGGACGAACCCTTCGCCGCACTTGATGAGATGACACGGTTCAAACTAAACGACCTCTTGCTGGAACAACAAAGATTGGAACAGTTTGCGCTTTTGTTCGTGACCCACAGCGTGTTTGAAAGTGCCTACCTTTGCGACCGTGTGGCCATTATGACCAACAGGCCGGGGACACTTCACACGATTGTGGATGCTTCAACCGAAGACGTGCGTTCCGAGGCCTATCGCACATCGCGCGCTTACATAGACAAGTGTCGTGAAATCAGCACCCATTTGCATGAAGCTGTTTAGGCTCTCTTGAAGTTGAGCGGCTGTTCGTTCACGCTTTGCTCAATCTCAAAAAATAAGAGTCGTTCATGACCAAACTTCCTTTTCCGAAGCCTGCAAATTGGGCAGATATGGCGCCGCAACTGGTTGACGTGGCCATGGGGCGCAAGCCTGCTGACTTGGTGGTTAAGAGCGGGAAATGGGTGAACGTTTATTCTGGCGAGGTCATTCCCAATACGGATATTGCCATATCTGGAGGAAGGTTCGCCTATTGTGGGCCAGATGCCAGCCATTGCATCGGGCCTGGCACAAAGATCGCAACTGCGGAGGGGAAATATCTCGTGCCAGGCCTGTGTGATGCCCATATGCACGTGGAATCAGGCATGGTGACCGTCACCGAATTTTGCCGTGCAGTCATTCCACACGGCACCACTTCCATGTTCATCGATCCCCACGAAATCGCCAACGTGCTTGGCATGGATGGCGTGCGACTGATGCATGACGAAGCCATGGCCATGCCGATCAATGTTCATGTTCAGATGCCAAGCTGTGTCCCTTCTGCTCCTGGTTTGGAAAACGCAGCCGCCTCCCTAGGACCAGAAGATATTGCCGAAGCGATGACATGGCCGAACATCATCGGCCTTGGTGAAGTGATGGATTTTCCCGGTGTTGCCACCAACACGCCTCGCATGACAGGTGAAGTTGCCGCGACGATGAATGCGAACAAGACTGTGGGCGGTCACTATGCGTCCCCCGTTCTCGACAAGAGTTTTCATGGCTATGTGGCAGGTGGGCCAGCTGACGATCACGAAGGGACGCGCAAAGAAGATGCCATGGCACGGGTGCGGCAAGGCATGCGCGCCATGCTGCGCCTTGGTTCGGCGTGGTATGATGTGGAAGCGCAGATCAAAGCCATCACCGAAGACGGTCTCGATCCGCGCAACTTTATTCTTTGCACCGATGACAGCCATTCGGGCACGCTGGTCAATGATGGTCACATGAACCGCGTAGTGCGGCACGCGATTGAGTGTGGAGTAAAACCCGTGACCGCGATACAAATGGCGACGCTCAACACTGCACAACACTTTGGGCTGGAGCGGGAGCTCGGTTCCATAGCGCCGGGACGATTGGCAGATTTCTTGATGGTTGATGATCTGGAAAAACTGACCATTGAAGAAGTTTATGGACGGGGGGTGAAACTTGCCGATACATCTGGTG
>CALHHQ010000117.1 GCA_938030645.1 uncultured Rhizobiaceae group bacterium | reverse complement strand
GCAAAAGCAATCGCTAAAATCCATTTAGCCAAACGATTCATGTTTGGTTACGTCCCCAATGGCTCACATGCCCCGCCATGCGATGTTGAAGTTTGGCACACAGACAACAGTAGTCTGCAGATACCTTTTTGAGAACTCTATTGTGGCGGAATTCCGAACAATCACCAATTGGATGCAATGCTGGTTAATGCGCCAAACCCGGCTGTTCGAAAATAGTTTCGACAGATTTACTGTATTAACGGCAGAAGTAATTTTCGCACTCCTATTGGCAAAAAGTTCGAGATTGATGGTTCGCCAAATGGGAAGTGGGAGGAACTGTCAATGTTCCTGCGATGTAAACCTAAGGAACATGGTTAACAAAAGGTGTCTAAGATATTTACCTTGTGTTTCGTTTCACGCGAAAGTGTAAAAATTTAGTGAAGCTGGAAAGACGATCTTAACTTTTGAAGCCCATTGTACGTCTATCGGAAGTCGAAATCTTCACAACTTGATTTTTTCAACCTCCCCAAAGTTTACTAGACCTGAGACACGACCCCACAGCTTCTTAACTTTACTTTTTACGCGGACAGCAATGTCCGCGTTTTTTTTTGAACGCAGGGGACAGTAGAGAGTCTCATTTCAAGGGTGCGCGGGAAATGAGATATACTGGAAGCAATCCGATCAAAACTATAACGAGCGCCGCCAAAGAAGCATCTTCTAAAGCCGACTGTGATGCACGGTCATAAATATAGGTGGACAGTGTTTCGAAGTTAAACGGCCGCAGCAAAAGCGTTGCTGACAGTTCTTTCATGGAATCAACAAAAACCAACAAAAATGCGGCTCCCAATACGGTTTTCATAATGGGTGTGTGGACTTGCTTCGCCACCTCTGTGGGTGTGCGACCCAGCGACCTGGCAACAAGATCGATGTGAGGCGACACGCGTCCAAAGCCAGTTTCAACCGTTCCGTATGAAATCGCGAGAAACCGCAGCACATAGGCATAAACCAAAATGCCTATGGATCCGCTGATCAACAATCCAGAGGACATGCCAAAGGTCGAGCGCAGTACAGCGTCCAACCAATTGTCAAAACTCGCCAACGGGATCAACAATCCGATGGCGAGAACCGTGCCAGGCACTGCATAACCTAAACTCGCAATACGCCCCGTGGTCGCAACCTGTTTGTTGCGTGAAAGCCTCGCATACTGAATGACACCATATGCGATTGCGGTAGCGATCAGAGCGCTGATGGTTGCCACCAAAACACTGTTGAGCGCTGCAGAAAAAATCACACTGTCGAAGCCCAAGTCGAACCTCCTAAGCGTGTATGTTCCCAAAACAAAAATTGGGACGCCCAACCCAAGTAAGATGGGCAATGCACAGGCCGAAACGGCAGACCATTTTCGAATGCCAGTTAGATGCAACCGCGCCGGAGGCCGTTCTCGACTCGTGTTTGCATAGTTTCGTGCGCCTCTCGCCTTTCGTTCTGACCAGACCAAAAATGCAATGACGATCAGCAACATGATCGCAAGTTGAACTGCTCCGACCAAATCATCACGGTTCAACCAAGTTTCAAACACAGCATAGGTCAGGGTGCGCACGCCAAGAATTTCCACAGCGCCAATATCATTCAGCGTTTCCATCAAAGCGATTGCTACCCCAGCAGCTAATGCCGGACGCGCCATCGGCAACCCCACCTGCCAAAACATGCGTGATGGCTTTGCCCCCAAGGATCGGCAGGCATCTAAGGCGGAGGAGCCTTGTCGCGCGAACGTCAGGCGTGTGGTCATGTAGACATAAGGATAGAGAACGAGTGAAAACACCAATCCTGCACCCCAAAGAGAGCGTAGATCAGGAAACCAATAGTCGCGAAAATTTTGGTATCCGCCGATGTTCCGCACAAAACCCTGAATCGGACCGGAAAAATCGAAGAACTCAAGCTGCGTGTAGGCCGCAATATAAGTGGGCACAGCTAGGGGCAGAACCAATGTCCATGAAAACAGTCGGCGAAGAGGAAACTCAAACACTGATGTGAGCCACGCAGTTCCAGCGCCAATAAGTGATGTGCCAAGGGCAACCAGAGACAAAAGTGCAAATGTCTGGAACAAACTGCGTGGCAGTACATTGGCTAATAGGTGTGGCCACGCATCTAAAGTGCCGGAAAATGCGATGCCAAACAAAGCGAGAAATGGGAGCGAGATCAATCCCAGAAGCGCGAACAGTACCAGACCCGCCACGGGCGAAAATGACCTGTGCCGCTTGTGCGCCGATTTTTGTAAGGTCGTTGGTCCAGCCATAGAGCCATTCGTATCTTTGCTGCCTGAATGCTGCAGCGAGAAGCATGTTGAGGTGTTTAGATTGAGCTACCGCCTCATATCGGAAGGGGCAAACACATAATCGAGTGAAACCAGCAGGTTGGAAATTTTCTAAACTAAAGGAGAGTTTAATAGTCAGATTTTGGATGTGAGCCTATCGGTCAGCCAAAACGCGCTGGGAGGGGAAATGAATTTCGACCAGAGTGCCTTCCGCAGGTGTGCTCTCAATCTGAAATTGTGCCCTGTTGGCTTCCACCATGGCTTTTGTGAGCGGTAATCCCAAGCCGGTACCTTGCTTACGTGCGTCCATCGTCGTGCCAATTTGTTCAAACGGCTGCATCGCTTTTGCCAATTCAGTATCGCTCATACCCACACCCGTATCGCGAACGCGTAAGACGACTTCACCAGTGTCTTCATAAACGGTGGAGACGATCACTTGTCCGCCTGATTTGGTGAACTTGATGCTGTTGGAAACAAGGTTCAAAACAATTTGTTTCAAACTGCGCGGGTCAGCCACCACTTTAGGCACGACTGCAGACAGGCTGGTGCGAATGATCACCCGTTCTTTGTTCGCTTCCGGTTGGGTCATCGCAACTGTTTCAGAAACGATTGTGTTAAGGTTGCAAGCATCAAAGGTCAGTTCCATTTTGCCGGCTTCGATCTTGGAAATATCCAAGAGGTCATTCACCAAATCCAGCACATGAGAGCCTGATTTTTGGATATCGCGGAGGTAACCGCGATAGCGATCGTTTTCGATCCGTCCAAATCTCTCTTCAATCATCATATCCGAGAACCCAATGATCGCATTGAGAGGCGTGCGAATTTCATGGCTAATACGTGCCAAGAACTCTGTTTTCTGGTCATTCGCCTTTTCAGCTTCTGCACGCGCAGTGAGCAGGTCTTCTTCGGCTTTTTTCCAAGCGGTGATGTCACGAACAACTGCGCAACACGCATCGGTATTTTCCAATTTTCCGATGGTCATAAACAACGGCAATAGACCGCCCTTTGCGGTGCGCCCGATAATTTCTCGACCATCATTCAACAGACTTGCGACCCCAACGTCTGACAGACTGCGCAGATAGTCGAGCGCAGATCGGTGACTTTCAGGTGCAAGCAGTTTGGTGAATGATTGACCTTGAATGTCGTTTGGTTCTTGGTCGAACAATGCTTCAGCAGACTTGTTGATCGCTCGAACGATGCCTTCATCCGACAAGATGATCACGCCGTCTGTAGCAGTATCCAATATGCTGCGCAGATCTTCCGCGCTTAATCCGCCAAATGCTTCGTTTGTTGCAGATTCTGCCCCTTGAAACGGCGTTAAAGTGTCGGATGAGTTGCCCGACTTCACTAAGCGCATGTTTGGCAGTGCGCTTGGGGTATCTATCGGAGCAGATGTGGAAATGCTTGCCACACTATTTTTGCTGTTAACTTGATCGCTTTCAAAGTTCGGGTCTTCACCCTTTCTCAGTGTAAGCAACATTGCCTTTCGTTCGTCCCAAGGCACACGTTGAATGTGCGCATGGACATCGAGCGTCTGCCCGTCAGCGTGGAATATCTGATTGGTTGCCATTTCGGCGCCAATACCAAACAGCGCGTCGACGCCACCTGATGACGCGAGATCACTCAGTTCACCATATCCCGTGAGATCGAAAAACTCTTCGTTGGCGAACAGCAACTCGTTATCGCGATATACCAAAACAGGTATTGGAAGACGGGCAAGTATGGATGTATCCACATCATGATTGGGCGTCAGAACCGTTTTCTTCGTTGTGGCAGTTTCGGTCGCCGCGACTTCATCTTCTTGAACCTCAACGCTTCGGTCTTTTCTGTCATTTGGTCCGTCAATTTCTGCAGATTCATCAACAGTCTGTGCTGACGTGTCTTCTCCCAGCGTTTCAGCGATTTCACGAAACGCGTCCTGTTCACCGGAAGACAAAGAACGTTCGGAACTGCCATTGCGGCGCTGGGCAAGATCAACAATTTTTTCGTTGACCTTTTCTTCCAATGAAACCGCGTCGCTTAGAACTGACTTTTTTTCGGTATCTCCCACCGCATCCAACGATAAGCCTTTAGCCCCAGGGTCAATGACAGCATCCGCTTTACGAATAATCCCAAATCCATTGAAGCCGTCAAAATTGCGGTTGCGCCCATACGAGGGGAGGCCAGCTAGGTCCACAGGAACCCGCAGGTCGGTTCCTTCAACCGGCCAAAGAACAGTTTTGCCAGACCAAGTGTCGCCTTTTTGAAGCAGAGAAGAAATGTCTTGTCCATTTTCAAAGCCGTAAGCGTCTGCAATTTCTGTCCAGGTGCGCCCTTTTAGGTCAGCGGATTTTTCGCCCACAGCATCGGCGAGTTCGCGCGAAATGGATGTGAATGTCTGGCTGTCATCCATTTCCCAAATGAACCTGATCGGCCGCGCATCTTGAGACGCTTCCAAAGCCGCTTCTTCCGTTTCAGTCAGTGCAGGTCGAACAGCTTCAACAGCGTCAGATTGTTCTGCAACAGTCTCTTCATTCTTGCCGCCAACTGGTTCAGCATCTCTTTTTTGCGTTTCTTGTTCTTCGATGGCGTCTTCAGATGAAGTGTAATCGTTGGTTTGAACCAGTCCTGAACCCTCAAGTGCATCTCTTGTTTCGTCTTCCACCTGTTTC
>CALHHQ010000116.1 GCA_938030645.1 uncultured Rhizobiaceae group bacterium | reverse complement strand
GGGCCTTGAAGTTCAAAACGCTCCACACGATCAGCAAGAGCATCAAACAAGCACGACATTTCCAACCGCGCCAAATGCATACCCAAACAAGCGTGAACACCGTGGCTGAACCCCACATGGCCGCGCACGTTTCTTTCAATGTCAAAACGATGCGGATCAGGAAAGCGTTTCGGGTCACGGTTTGCTGCACCATAAACCATCAAAACTCTTGAACCCTTTGAGAGTTGAACACCAGCCACTTCTATGTCCTCGGCAACGTACCGCGTGAATGCACGGATAGACGTGTTCATACGAACAATCTCTTCCATAGCGTTCTTCATCAAACCTCGATCAGCGCGCAATTTGCTCCATTGGTCTGGAAATTCAGCAAACAACTTGATGGCATAACCAATCGCTGAAATT
Organism: uncultured Rhizobiaceae group bacterium; assembly: GCA_938030645.1. Lineage (GTDB taxonomy): Bacteria > Pseudomonadota > Alphaproteobacteria > Rhizobiales > Rhizobiaceae > Pseudahrensia. Next base: position 7,405 of record CALHHQ010000116.1, on the reverse strand, counting down.
GTCGTGTCGAGGCTAGGGGCAATATAGTCACGCATGAGTTCAGCAGCACGTGACGGTTCAAACCCTTGTTCGATGCCGCGTGTGGTGGCTTGTCTCGCCCATCCGTCATCGCTCAATCCATCCAACGTGTTTTCATCTTCTAAAAATGCGCGCAGCTTTTTCATGTTTTCGATTGCTGCTTCGCGTCGATCATACGGGTTGCCCATCAATTCAAAAGTGGCAGCGCCCCAATCCAGCATATTCTCTTTGCCATGTTCACCAAGGCCAACTAAATCGCGAACAATCGTAAATGGTAGATAAGGCGCCAATTCTGTGGCCGCGTCGAACTCTCCTTGTGCCGTCATTTTGTCTGCAATAAATTTCGCTTCTTTGGTGATCCTTTCTCGAACGTTTTCAAGCGCCTTTGGTGTCAGGGGTGAAAACGTTATGGCACGGGTCGTATCGTGCACGGGTGGATCAGAGTGCAGCGTGCTGCCAATCAATAATTTGTTGATGTCATCATTGATCGAAACCCCTTTCCCAGATTGGAAAGTCTTATGATTGCGCAGGGCCTCCGTGAGTTCGCTGTAACCGCAAATTGCATGAATCTGATTGTGTTCCAGCCAGACAACCGGACCAAGAGACAGCATTTGATCATAGGCAAGAACAGGGTCTACCAAAGTCTCGTCTGCGTAAAAATCAACATCACAAATTGGTGCTGAAGAAACATGTTTTGTTACGGGCATGGAAATGTCACAGCGATCAGAACAATTTTACGGGAAACGCAGGTTCGCACTATATTCAAAATTCTAGCAAGTTCTTTGAACTCATCTTCATCGCATGGTGACTGTTCAAAAACAAAAAAGGGCACTCGATTTCTCAAATGCCCTTTGATTTTTTCAATTTGATTTGGGGGTCTATGCCTCGCTCGGCCATCCACCAATAGCGCGAACCTCTAGGAAATCTTCCAATCCCCAAATGCCGCCCTCGCGACCATTGCCAGACTGTTTCATTCCACCAAATGGAGCGCCAGCACTGCGGCCTTGGCCATTGATATCCACCATACCGCTGCGCAATTCGCGCGCCACACGGCGTGCACGCTCGGGATCGGTTGTTTGAATGTAATTGGTCAAGCCATATTCGGTGTCATTGGCAATCGCGATTGCTTCTTCTTCGCTGTCAAACGGCATCATCGACAACACAGGGCCAAACACTTCTTCACGCATGATGCGCATATTATTGTGACAATCTGCAAACACAGTTGGGCGCACGTAAAACCCACGGTTCAAACCTTCTGGTCTACCGACACCTCCGGCAACCAAACGGGCGCCTTCATCAATGCCCACCTGAATAAGGTCTTGAACCTTTTCGAACTGCATTTCAGAAACAAGTGGTCCGATGTGGCGACCTTCCTCAGATGCTGAATTGACGGAAGTTGCTTCAGCAGCCTCTTTTGCTTGTTCGACGGCTTCATCATAGCGCGAACGTTCCACCAACATGCGAGTTGGTGCGTTGCAAGATTGGCCGGTGTTGTTGAAACAGCGGATGATACCCTGCTTCACCGCTTTCTCATCGGCATCTGCAAACACAAGGTTTGCACCTTTACCACCCAGTTCCAGAGTGACGCGTTTAACAGTTTCTGCACCCGACTTCGTGATCAAACGACCAGCGCGTGTTGAACCTGTAAAGCTGATCATTTCGATATCTTCATGGGCGGACAACTGGCTGCCTACACCTGGGCCATCACCATTCAACATATTGTAAATGCCAGCTGGTGTTCCAGCTTCATGCATGATTTCTGAAAACAAAACAGCAGATAGCGGGGACTGTTCAGACGGTTTCAGAACACTCGTACAACCCGTTGCAAGTGCTGGAATGACCTTCAATGCGATCTGGTTCATCGGCCAATTCCAAGGCGTAATCAGACCGCAGACACCGATTGGTTCATACAAGATGCGATCATTGGGCGTATCAGCCCGCAATTCGCGTTCGAATTCAAATCCTTTCAACGCATCGATAAATGCCTGAATGTGGAAGCTGCCCGTGCCGGACTGTTGGGTCTTTGCCATCGAAACAGGTGCACCCATTTCACGACTGATCACTTCACCCATTTCATCCGCACGTTTGGTGTAAACGCTCAGAATACTTTCCATCAACTCAAGCCGCTCAGCCTTTGTGGACTTTCGCCACTTTGGAAAGGCTGCTTTTGCTGCTGCAACTGCTGCGTTTGTATCAGCTTCACCACCTAGCGAAATGGTTGCGAAAGCTTCTTCATTGGAAGGATCTATAACCGGGAAATCTGTGCCAGCTTGTGGTTTGACCCATTGACCGTTGATGTAAAAATTTCGAGCGTCTTGCATGGGAAGCCCATCCTTGGAAGTAATATGTATTGCCAAGATTTCAGCAATTTCTACAAACACATACTCTCAACGAAAGACGCGCGCAATCAACAGATTCAATATCAAGTGCGACTATTGTTAAGCCGCTTTGGAATGCTTGATATCGTCGGCGATCAATTCGGTTTTTAACGCTGACTTTTTCTTGTCAGCACCGAATAATCCCAGCCAATCGGTCATCACATCCGCGGGCATTGGTTTTGAAATTAGATACCCCTGAAATGCATCACAGTTGATATCACGAAGATATTCTAACTCTTCTTCAGTCTCGATTCCTTCAGCAACAGTTTTCAAACCCAAACACTTCGCCATGACAATTACAGAACTTACCATCGTGGCGTTGGAATGATTGATGTTGATATCCGTGACAAACGATCGATCTATTTTCAAAACATCCGGGTGCAGTTTTTGCAAATAAGACAAAGACGCTTGGCCTGTACCAAAGTCATCAATCGCAATGAAAACGCCAAGCTGTTGAAGCCGTTTTAGCAATGGAGCAGCGACACCTATATCAGCCGTATGGGCCGATTCTGTGAGTTCAACTTGAATGCGTGATGCCTCATATGGAAATGCTTTCACCAGTTCATACACATCGTCCATAAATCCGACATTTGTTATTTGCTTTGCCGAAATATTGATCGAAATTTTAGGCAAGTTTAGTCCTGCATCACACCAAACCTGCATTTGATCCAATGCGGTTTTGAACACCCAAGTATCAATCTCAGTGATGAGCGAGGATTTTTCTGCAACCTCGATCAGTTCGTCCATTCGCGTCTTTTGCAATTCTGGACAAACACAACGCAACAGACATTCTGCTGCGGTCAAACGTCCTGACTTGGCATCGACGATTGGTTGGAAACTGAGTGCGAACCCATCACTCTTCAAGGCTGCCCGAATGCCATGTTCAATATCCAAGCGGTTCAGCGAAGCTTCAATCATCCCTTCTTCGTAGATTTTGAAACCTTCCAGCAGGTTGGCTTCCATCGCGCGACGCATGGCAACATCTGCATTGCGCGCCAATGTATCAACGTCATGTCCATGATCTGGATACAATGCTGCTCCGATACGGCACTCAACAAATATTTCCTTTTCGGCGATGAGGTTCGGCTTGCGAGCGGCTGTGAGCAATTGATTGATAATCCAGTTGGTATCAACCGCGTCATCCAGACCACCGATTTCAATAAACATTTCGCCGCGAATGTTGCGAACAGAAATGGTATCATTTTCGCGCAACACTCTGCTCACATGCTGTTTCAATGATTTCATCAGTTGCGCAGCAAGATTGTGACCCAATGCTTCAACCAAGTAATCCCATGAAACGACGGAAAGCTTCAAAATTGTAAAAGGTTTTTCGTTGTTACGCGCCGCATCCAGGCTTTGAGTTGCTTTGGCTAGGAACACTTCATGGTAACTTAGATTAGATTGATCTGTTTTTTTCTGAACCGAATGAACAGGCATACCAGCGGCGTTTGACACAACTGCACTCGACACAACGGTCGTTTCAGTTGCGCTCGTTTGCGCTGCATTTTCAATTTCTTCGAACCTCAAAGATTTATTTTTGCCGGAGTCCTTTGCACACTGAACCGCAGCATTGGCCTCACTCAAAAAATCCTGAGCCAGAACTTTGCGACCATCCATCTCGGCAATGCCGATACTGACAGTTACACCTTGACCACCGGGCAAAACCTTTCGGGATTCTTCGGTGATTTTTTCTCGTAAATTGTCAGCAAACTCAATCGCTTCTTTGGATGAAACCGCACTTCGTACAATACCAAAATCCTGTCCGCCAATCCTCGCAACGTAATCAGAACCAGTACAAGATGCTTTCAACGCACTCGACACAGCCAAGAGCACGGAGTCGCCCGTGACCGGACCATATTTCTCGTTCACCGATTTGAAATCATCAAGGTCGATGATGAACAAGCTCATAGATCCGACTGCCAACATTGCAGCATCCAAATCTCTATCCAGCCGACGGAAAAACGTTCTGCGGTTGATACAACCTGTGAAAGGATCATGGCTTGTGAGATACGCCAGTTCTTTGGTTTTACGTTCAACGTCGGACTGCGTTTTCGCGAGTTTTTTTGCCGTTGCTTCCAAGTCTTCTTGGCTCTGGTTGAAATCGGTGATGTCAAACAAGGTGACAATCGCACCAATCGTTTTGCCTTTTTCACCCGCAATCGCAGTTGCATTGACGTTGAAATTGAAAATCTCACCGCTTTCAATGCGGAGACTCATCAGTTCTTCGCGCATATCCTTTTGTTCGCGAATAGCCATGTTCCAAGGATGAACACCTGAGGAATCAGAACCATCGCCCATGCGCCATTGGAGGCCGCTTATTTTGCTTCCGATTTCCGGCCCTTCTTGATTGCCATACAGTTTAATGAACGCGTTGTTCACCAGCAATATTCGCTGTTTTTCATCAAGAATGATGACGCCTTCGTTCAAGGTGTCGAAGGCTTTTTGCACACGCTCTGGAATGACTCGACCCGGATCGAGTTCGTGCAATGAACGCTTCAAAATCAAGAAATAGCCCAAAAAACAGGACGCGGCTAAGAACGCGAGAAATGTGAGAATGGGAACAGGAATTCCCAAATACCGCGCATCAGAAAATGCTGATCCAAAAGTTATTTCGATTGCCCCTTGCTTGCCTGCTTCTCCGAGAAGCGGAACAACAATATGAGTTGGTGTGGAACGCCCTGATTTATTGACGACCCAGTTCTTCTCATGATCTCCAGCAGAAACGATTATGCTGCCATCACTGCGTCGCAAAGCGGCCGAAATCACATCTTTGTTGCGCCCAACGACCAAACTCAATGTTTCTTCAAGTGTCACACCGTCATTGCGATTTGCAGCGCCAGCAAGTTGCAGCGAAAGTGCTTCTGCAACCTTCACGCGGGCATCAAGTTCTGTTGCACTTTTATTGGGAATCAGTCCCAATAGGTAAGCGGTCAACGAGATCGCAAGCGTCAAAGACACCAAACCGAAACTCAATAAAAATACGAGCTTAAGTCTTTTCATGACTATGAAATACCTTTCACACGAGACCGTGCATCTTTTACCTGCGCCATCATGACATCAAATTCTGAAGATTCTTCTTCTTCGTTTTCATCGCGTCGACTTGTAACAATCGTCACAGGATCAAAGCGGCTCCATGCAGGCATCGCAGACAAGAACGCTGCCATCAATGCACCACCACGCAACAACCACGACACGCCACCAATGGATAACAGCGAGCCAAAGGTGAAGCTTACCTTTGCAACATCGGTACCGAGAAAGTCACCATACTCGCGAACATCCTGGCTCGATTGATCTATCTCTTCCAACATAGCGCGACGACTGACCGGCTCGAATGTATGGTTGGGCAATGGGATCGGTTCGTAACTGTCTTTTGGCGGATCAACTTGAGTTTGACGCACCGGAGGAAGTCTGCGCTCCTCAATTGCTCCGATTTCTTCAACGGCAGCAACTGGCGCTTCCTCTGCAACTTCGGCAACAGGAGCAAGAACAGGTGGTTTGACCACAACTGGATCTGATGTAGTTCCTTGAATTGACTCAGTTGTCGCAGTTGTTTCGGATTCTTCTTCGTCAGTTTTCTCTTCGACCTCCTCCTCAACTTCTTCTTCGACTTCCTCTTCAACAACATCCGGGTCTTCCGTTTCTACATCACCCGGATTGGTTGGCGCTTCCACTCGAATGAGCATTTCCGCAACGACAGAGCCTGAATCAGAATCATTTACTGAATACTGAATCGAGGCGTTTTCTGAACTGCCTTCCAAAGGTGTGAAAACCAAAGTGCTTATGTCAGCCACCGCGATAGTCATACCTTCCGTAACGGGCACATTGCCGTTCGAAAGAACGAGGCTGCCACCTGCAAGCGACAGACCCTCTATATTGATGGATTGAATGAAATCACCTTCCACATCGGAATAGCCAAAGTCAGTTGCTTGGAAAGTGTATTGCTCCCCAGATTCAATTGAAGTCGCACCACCCGTTGCAACTGCCAAATCGTTCACTTCTGCAACAGCGATGTTCAGTGTAGCAGACGCCAAACCTGTATCATCATCATTGACTGAATAGTCGAAACTGACATTTCCGAAATCATTTGCTGCGGAAACGAATGTTAGATCAGCCAAGTCGGCAACAGATATAGTCATGCCATTGGTCACCAAAACCGAACCACCTGAGTGGGTCAATCTGCCGCCAGACAAATCCAAGTTTGACACTGTGATCGATTGAAGACCATCTCCCTCTGGATCAATATAGTTGAAGGCCGACAGTGGAATGGCGTGCGGAATGTCTTCCATCGCATTTGTTGAGCCACCTGTTGCAACAGGGAGCTCGTTCACATCTTGAACAACCACTCTGATGGATTGAGTATCAACACCACCATTGCCATCGGAAACCTGGACTCTGACATGGTAATCGTTATCAGACGTCAAATCATGGGGGTTTTCGAAATCAGGCGTCTGTATAAATGTGAGTGCACCCGTCGCTGGGTCGATATCAAATTTGTCGAAATCATTTCCGCCTACAATTGAGTAGGTCAACGTGTCGTTTGGAACGTCAACATCGACAGCATCTAAATCAACCACATCGACTTCACCCTCGTTGATATCGATTTGCCATGTGGTTCCAGCACCACCGGTCAACAGAGTTGGAGCATCGTTTACTGCGTCAACTTGAATGGTCATAGTCGCAGACACCACCCCTGCATCTGCATCGTTGACGGTGTAATCAAAACTGGCATTCGCTGAACTGTTTTCAGCGGGTGTGAACACAAGATCTGCCAATTGTGCAGCTGTGACAGTATCTCCATTCGCAACCGTTACTGTTCCACCTGTGTGAGTGAGTTCGCCACCAGCCAAAGACAAGTTTGTGATTGTTACTGAGGTAAGTGGATCATTTTCGTCGTCTGTAAAGCTGAAGTCGGTTTCAGAGAACACGTAACTCACATCTTCGGATGTCATCACTGTGTTGCCTGTCGCCTCTGGCAAATCGTTCACATTGGCTATCGTGATCGAGAATTT
>CALHHQ010000115.1 GCA_938030645.1 uncultured Rhizobiaceae group bacterium | reverse complement strand
CATCATTGCCGGAACCGGTATAAATATAATCGTTGCCAGCTCCACCATATAAGGTGTCATTGCCAGTTTCGCCGTAGAGACGATCACTGTCTTCGCCACCATAAATGGTGTCGTTCTCTGTGCCACCAAATAAGATGTCTACTCCAGCGTCTCCGTAAATTAGATCATCACCAAAGCTAGCGCGCACCAAGTCATTGCCTGCACCACCATAAATTTCATCCGCATCTTGCGCACCATAAATACGGTCATCACCATCTTCACCGTACGCTTTGTCATTACCAGATCCAGTGTAAATTAAATCTGCACCCAATCCGCCATAAAGAATGTCATTGCCAGCCTCGCCATAGAGACGATCATTATCATCACCACCATAAATGGTGTCATTGTTGGCTCCGCCAAACAGCGTATCTGCGCCGCTGTTCCCGCGTAGAATATCGTCGCCGCCATCAGCACGGACAAAGTCGTCGCCGTCATCACCCGAAATTTCATCATGGCCCGCGCCGCCGTAAATACGATCGTTACCTGACCCACCTTCAATAGTGTCGTGACCACTGTCAGCGAAGATATAGTCGTCGCCCTCATCGCCGTAGAGGAAATCGCCGCTGGTGCCACCATCAATACGATCATCACCAGCACCGCCGTGAATGGTGTCTATACCAGAACTACCATTCAAACGGTCATTGCCAGCGTCGCCGAATATAAGATCATCATCGATGCCACCATTGACAATGTCATCACCACCGCCACCATGAATTTCATCTTTGCCTGACTGACCATAGAGAACGTCATTGCCTTCGCGGCCATCCAAATAATCATCACCCGCATTGCCAGCCAGCCTATTGTCGTTCGCATCTCCACGAAGCTGATCGTTTTGCAAGCCACCTGTTATGTTCTCAATCCCGATATATTGATTTGAATATTGGTCGGTTCCGGCTTCCAGATCGATATGAAATTCATAATTGGCCACCGTGCTTCCAATGACTTGATAGCGGTCAACTCCTGCGCCACCGATAAAGATGTCACCTGTTCCGTCGTCCAAACCAGCATAGAGAATATCATTGCCAGCACCGCCATCGAGCGTGTCTTTACCAGTGCCGCCAACAAGAATGTCATCCCCATTGCCACCATTTAGGGTGTCATTGCCTGCACCACCAATCAGTGTATCGTTACCATCATTGCCGTTGAGCGTGTCTTCGCCATTGCCACCGTTCAGGTAGTCGTTACCAGTTCCGCCGTTTAATGTGTCATTGCCATTGCGGCCAAAAAGACGATCATCGCCACCAAGTGCATTTATAATGTCAGGGTTGCGTGAACTCGAACTGTTACGCCCATAAATCGTATTGTTTCCGCTCGTACCGTTATAGGTTCTGGTCGCCATTTCAACATTCTTTCGATCGCCTTTGAGCAGTCAAATTAGCAATCGCGACTGAAATTTCCCTCAAGCAGAATGGTAAAAATTTAACAGAAATTTTGGGGAGTTTGCCCAAGAGCAAATAATTTGATTAACCACAAAAATAATGGTCACGTCTTGAAACTTGTGGCTTCAAAGCCCAAAAAGACTGATACTTACTAGCGTTCAGTCAAACCAACTTTTAGCTTCTGTGTTGTAAACCGAATGCAAAACAAAATCCGACTCGCATAATCTGTTAAGGCATCATTCATCATGGCATTGAATTCACTGGGCTTTGATAAATCACCAGAAAACACCCGCGTGGTTGTTGCGATGTCTGGTGGCGTAGATTCGTCTGTCGTTGCCTGCATGCTGAAAGCTGAAGGCTACGATGTTGTCGGAATGACTCTTCAACTCTACGACCATGGCGCTGCTGTGCAGCGCAAAGGTGCGTGTTGCGCTGGCCAAGATATTCATGACGCAAGGCGCGTATCCGAACAAATGGGCTTTCCTCATTATGTCCTCGACTACGAACAAAACTTTAAGGAACAGGTCATCGATCCGTTCGCCGATGCATATCTCCGCGGAGAAACACCCATTCCCTGTGTTGCTTGCAATCAAACAGTGAAATTTTCTGATCTACTTTCAACGGCTCAAGAACTGGGCGCTGATTGCTTGGCAACAGGGCACTACATTATCTCGCGCATGGGAGAAGATGGAAACCGGCAACTGTATCGTCCCGCCGATGCGGACAAAGATCAAAGCTATTTCCTGTTTGCAACGACCCAAGATCAACTGAATTTTCTGCGCTTTCCTTTGGGCAATGTGCCGAAGTCTGAAACCCGAAAAATGGCAGAAGATATGAATTTGGTTGTGGCCGCCAAAAGCGACAGCCAAGATATTTGTTTCGTGCCTGATGGCAAGTATGCGGACATTATTTCAAAACTTCGTCCTGAAGCCCACGACCCAGGTGATATCGTTCATTTGGATGGGCGAGTTTTGGGAAGACACGAAGGTATCATCAATTTCACGATTGGCCAGAGACGGGGCATTGGTGTTGCAACCGGTGATCCAATTTACGTCATTTCCATCAATGCAAAAACCCGCACAGTGACTGTCGGCCCGCGTGAAGCTCTCGCAACGCGGCGCATTGAATTGCGCGATGTGAATTGGTTGGGCGAAGGAACCTTGCAAGACATACCGCCAAACGGTCTGTCCATTCATGTTCGAGTGCGATCAACACGTCCCCCGCGCCCTGCTCAACTAACTGTCGAACCTGACGGAACGTTCATTACTCTGGCAGATGGAGAAGACGGCATCTCACCCGGGCAAGCATGTGTATTCTATGAAACAGAGGACGCAAAAACCCGCGTTCTTGGGGGTGGATGGATCAAACGTACAGAACGTGAGAATCCGATATTAGAATTAGATAAATCTCCTTCGCAGGAAGACAACAAAGCCCATGCATAAACGGCCACCCTGTGAAAGCTTGGATTCAAAGTCATCGATCCAATTCAAATCAACTACAGGATGCGGTTGATTTTTGAGTGCCTTTACGAGTTCTTCAAGGCGTCCTTTGTATGCACTCCGGAGAGATTTTTTCATTTCAGAATTTTGGGCAATCTTCGGACCTCCAAATACGTCGATCAAAGTCCTGGCCAACTCGTGCTCAATCATTCCAAATGTTCGAACAGCTTTTCCTAGTGCTGCGTATTCTTCATCAGTAAAATCACAAAGCTGGTATTTAGTGTTGTTCATTTGTTCTTATTCCCAAAGTGATCAGCAGGCTTGTTATTAGCGGAGAATTACGCCGCTAGCCGCATATCTCCAAAGCACAATCAATTTTGGCCAGATCGTCCTTCATAGCTTCCATCGCTTTCTTTGCGACCTTTAGCTACCCCGCGACCTCGGAACGCTTACGGACTAGCCCGTGAATTAGATTTGCACCGTTTCTTGTACCCATGCCCCATCATAGAAATTCACATCCAGTCTGAGCAGTGGTATTCTTGGAGCGTTTGCTACCTAAGGCCGAACTTTGGGGAGAAACGGTGGTTCAGCAATGTTCGATCAACAGGCCTATGTGCCCCAAAGCGGACACCCGATGGTTAGCTTCCAAGATATGCTTCTTCTAAAATCTTAGGATTGTTTTTCAGTTCATCTGGAGAGCCTGAAAACTTGAGATGTCCTTGCGATAGAACATAGCAATGGTCGGCAAGGCTCAACGCCAATTGTGTGAATTGTTCGATGAGCAGGATGCCGATTCCTGTTGCGCTCAGGTCGCGTACGACACTCACGAGGCGTTCTATAATCACCGGCGCTAAGCCCAATGACATTTCATCAATCAAC
>CALHHQ010000114.1 GCA_938030645.1 uncultured Rhizobiaceae group bacterium | reverse complement strand
ATGGTGAGTGCAGCACTTGTTGAAGCCAGCCAAATGGAGCCAAGTTAGCGTCCGATGACAGAGCAAGTTTTCAGCGTACTAAACGTGCTGGATGAACCGGTTCTGTTGTTGAACTCGGATCGTACCATAGTTCATGCCAATCATGCAGCGCAGAAGCTTTTGACTTCGAACAGCCTTGCAGGATTGGAAGGTCAGAGTTTCGTACGCGTTTTGCGGCACCCCGAAGCATTGCGGTGTGTGGATGCCGTTTTGGCGGGTGAGAAACGGTCGCAGACCGATGTTCATCTGGACATTCCTCACCGCATGACCATGCGCTTATCGGCAGTTGCTTTGGAAACAGAAGCACCAGCGGTTGCAGTTACCTTGAAAGATGAAACTCCTTTGCTGCAAGCCGCACAAATGCGGAGTGATTTTGTTGCCAACGTAAGTCACGAGTTGCGGTCCCCTTTGACCACCCTCTCAGGCATTATTGAAACGCTTCAAGGCAATGCAAAAGACGACCCAAAAGCCCAACAGCGTTTTCTAAAAATCATGGAAAGCGAAGCGGGGCGCATGGATCGCCTCATCGGCGATCTCATTTCACTATCGCGGGTGGAAGAAGAGGAGAGAGTTCGTCCAACCGAAACCGTTGATCTTGTGCGCATTGTTCAGGCTGTGATTGATAATTTGAAAGATCGTACTGAATCTGCAGATCGCGTCTTTGATTTCCAACCTGAAGCAAAAGAATGCCTTGTGGTTGGCGACCCGGATCAACTGACCCAAGTGTTCCAAAACCTCCTAGAGAACGCTGTGAAATATTCTAAGCTTGGCGGGAAAATTGTTCTCAAGATTGAATCGAAAAAATCGGCACCAAGATTGAATTCCGCGGTTTGGGCAGCTTCAATTCGTGACGAAGGCGAAGGAATAGCGGCAGAGCATCTTCCACGACTGACAGAACGGTTTTACCGCATCGATTCGGGGCGCTCCCGTGCAATGGGCGGTACGGGACTTGGATTGGCTATCGTGAAACATATTTTGAGCAGGCATCGCGGCAGGTTGCATATTGCCAGCGCGCCCGGTGAAGGGGTCACGATGACAGCCCTTATCCCTGCTGCTGTTTAAATGCTTATCCACAAGCGTCGAGCACTGTCATAAAACTGTCATGTAACTGTCACAAACGCTACACACCCGACCCGTAGATGATCGGCATCAGGGCAAAAAGGTGCCTTGACGAAATTTAACAGTCGAAGATGGAAGGTTCCCCAATGACTGCTCTACTCACAAGAACTCTCAAATTGTCGCTGGCACTTGCAGGAGCAATCGCGGTTGCTACCGCTGCTCAGGCGCGTGATCAAATACAGATTGTCGGTTCGTCTACCGTGTTCCCGTTTTCAACAGCGGTTGCTGAAATATTCGGTCAAAATACATCCTTCAAAACACCCGTTGTTGAATCAACAGGTTCTGGCGGCGGCATGAAATTGTTCTGTTCAGGTGCTGGTGCAAACACACCCGACATTACAAATTCCTCGCGACGCATCAAAGAAAAAGAGTTCAAATCGTGTGTCGCAAATGGCATCACGCCAGTGGAAGTCAAAGTCGGTTTTGATGGCATCGTGCTCGGCTCTGCTAAAGGTGGTATTGAACTCAATTTGACGCCGAAGCAAATTTTCTTGGCATTGGCCAAAGAGATTCCAGTTGATGGAAAGCTTGTCGCTAACCCAAACAAAACTTGGGCAGACGTTGATCCGTCATTGCCAAATGTAAAGATCGAAGTGCTTGGCCCGCCACCAACTTCAGGCACACGTGATGCGTTTGCTGAACTTGCTCTTGAAGGTGGCGCTCAGAAAGTCGAAATGCTCGCAGCACTTCGCAAGTCTGACAAAAAAGCCTTCGGCAAAGTTGCTCATGCGGTTCGCGAAGATGGTGCATATGTAGAAGCTGGTGAAAACGACAACTTGATCGTTCAAAAGCTGCAAGCCAATCCAAATGCCGTCGGTATTTTCGGGTTCTCATTTCTCGATCAAAACTCTGATAAATTGCGCGGTGCAACAGTTGCTGGCAACGAACCTACGTTTGAAAACATCGCTGCTGGAGATTACCCAATTTCTCGCTCTCTCTTCTTCTATGTGAAGAAAGAGCACGTTGGCGTGATCCCGGGCATCAAAGAATTTGTGGCTGAGTTCACAGATGAAGATACTTGGGGAGATGAAGGTTATCTTGCTGACAAAGGACTGATCCCTCTGCCAGAAGATGAGCGTGAAGCTGTAGCAGAAAGTGCAAATTCTCTTACACCCATGTCGATGTAAGTAAGAGTTCTGGGGAAAGGCGGGGACATGTCCGAAGTTTCGGGAAAAACGAACCGCTTGGTCGGGCGCAACAGTGCCCGGCGTCCCCTCGAATTAGCAATCAAAGCGCTGCTGTTTGCATGCGCCGGTGTTGCGATCCTCACCACAATTGGGATCGTGTTCTCTTTGATATTCGAAACGCTGCGTTTTTTCGGTCGCGTTCACTTTCTAGATTTTTTGTTCGGCCTTCACTGGTCTCCCCAGTCAGCTTTTGAAGGCGCTGGCAGTGAAGGCAGCGGTGTCGACAATTCAATTGTCTTCGGAGCCATTCCGCTATTTGCCGGAACCTTGCTCATCACCTTGGTGGCAATGTGTGTTGCAGCCCCCATCGGTCTGATGTCTGCGATTTACCTGTCAGACTATGCGAACCCCAAGTTCCGAAAGGTTGCAAAACCTATCCTAGAAATATTGGCCGGCGTGCCAACGGTGGTTTATGGCTTCTTCGCTGCTCTCACCGTTGCGCCCGCAATTCGTGGATTTGGAGAAAGTATCGGCCTCACCGTGTCCTCAGAATCTGCACTTGCTGCGGGCTTGGTGATGGGCATTATGATTATTCCATTTGTGTCTTCGTTGTCCGACGATGTGATCAATGCAGTTCCACAATCCCTGCGAGATGGCTCGGCAGGTATGGGGGCCACCAAGTCAGAAACCATCCGTAAAGTTGTGTTGCCAGCCGCATTGCCAGGCATCGTATCAGCTATGATGTTGGCCATCAGCCGTGCCGTTGGAGAAACGATGATTGTGGTTATGGCGGCTGGTTTAGCAGCCAACCTCACCATCAATCCACTGGAAGCTGTGACAACAGTTACGGTTCAAATCGTGACGCTTTTGGTGGGCGACCAAGAGTTCGACAGCGCAAAAACATTGGCGGCTTTTGCGCTGGGTCTGACGCTGTTTTTCATCACACTTTCACTCAACTTCATCGCGTTGCGCGTTGTGAACAGATATCGGGAACAATATGACTGATATTTCACAATCACCCGTCGTGGCAAAAAAGCCGAGCGTCGATGAAGCGCGCAAAAAACGCACAGCTAAGCGTTATGCGGCTGAAAAGAGATTTGAGTACATCGGCCTTGGCGCTGTGCTCAGCGCTGGGTTGTTTCTTGTTATTTTGCTTTGGACCATTGTGGGCAATGCTCTTCCTGCTTTGACGTATAACTACCTAAAAGTGCCCATTGATCTAACCAGTGAAAAACTGACCGAGGAAAACGCTGCAACCTTTGACTATCGCAAGATTGTTCGCAACGGCATTTATGAAGCTGTTCCCGGTGTAAAAGGGCGAAAAGACCGCAAAAAACTGCGTGGTCTCGTGTCGTCTGGGGCGGCCATTGAGTTGCGTTCTGAAGTTTCTGCCAATCCTCAGTGGATCGGCACCAAGCAAGAAATCTATTTGCCTTTATCTGACACAGCCGATCTCTACTTGAAGAACTTGATGGGTGATATCACGCGCCCAGAATCGGAACGAAAGTTCTCTGACATTGAAATCAAATGGTCGGATCAACTTAAGCAGCAAGGCAAGATTGACACGCGTTTCAATTCAATCTTCTTCACCCATGGAGCAAGCCGCGAGCCGGAGATGGCTGGTATTTGGGGCGCTGTTGTTGGGTCGTTTATGACATTGCTGGTAACGCTTGTTTTGTCGGTACCGGTAGGTGTGGGCGCAGCTATTTATCTGGAAGAGTTTGCTCCGAAAAATCGCCTGACAGGTTTCATTGAAATCAACATCAACAATTTGGCAGCTGTGCCATCGATCGTGTTTGGCCTGTTGGGGCTCGGATTCTTTTTGAATGGCGTCCATCTGGGATGGTTCACACTGGGCGGAGGTTTCCCGCGTTCAGCAGCCATTACGGGCGGCACGGTTCTGGCTTTGATGACATTGCCGACTGTGATTATCGCAAGCCGCGCCGCAATCAAATCAGTTCCCCCGTCTATTCGTGAAGCGGCGTTGGGTATTGGAGCCTCTAAAACCCAAGCAACGTTCCATCATGTGCTGCCCTTGGCGATGCCTGGGATTTTGACAGGCACAATCATCGGAATGGCAGGTGCGTTGGGCGAAACAGCTCCGCTGCTATTGATCGGTATGGTCGCGTTCATCGTGGACATTCCAGGCGGTTTTACAGACCCTGCAACGGTCCTTCCTGTGCAAATTTTCATGTGGGCGGATTTCC
Organism: uncultured Rhizobiaceae group bacterium; assembly: GCA_938030645.1. Classification (GTDB taxonomy): domain Bacteria; phylum Pseudomonadota; class Alphaproteobacteria; order Rhizobiales; family Rhizobiaceae; genus Pseudahrensia. The sequence continues at coordinate 5,664 of CALHHQ010000114.1, read as the reverse complement.
CTGAAATCGGCTTCCAACAAAAAACCGCGGCAGCCATTTTAATTCTGCTCTGCTTCCTCATTGCAATGAACGCGATCGCTGTTTGGTTGCGCAACAAATTCGAACGCCGTTGGTAAGAGATAAATTTATGAGTGCAACCAAAACATCTACCGTCGAAACAACGACACCCAAAATTTCATGTTCAGATGTGCATGTCTTTTACGCTGACAAAGAAGCGATAAAGGGCGTTGATCTGAACATTAAAGAGAAACAGGTGACCGCATTGATCGGTCCATCGGGGTGCGGCAAGTCTACGTTTTTGCGGTGCATCAATCGCATGAATGATACGATTGATATTTGCCGTGTGACTGGAAACATCGACATAGATGGACAAGACATTTACGCGCCAGAGGTCAACGTGGTCGATCTGCGCGCCGATGTAGGGATGGTGTTTCAAAAACCCAATCCGTTTCCAAAATCCATTTTTGAAAACGTGGCCTATGGTCCGCGCATTCACGGTCTAGCCAATGGCAAGGCTGATATGGCGGATATTGTTGAAAAGAGTTTGCGTCGCGCTGGCCTTTGGGAAGAAGTGAAAGACCGTCTCGATCAACCCGGTACAGGTCTATCCGGTGGTCAGCAACAACGCCTGTGCATCGCGCGTGCAATTGCTGTGTCACCTTCGGTTATCCTCATGGACGAACCGTGTTCCGCCCTTGATCCCATCGCCACTTCCATTGTCGAAGAATTGATTGATGAATTGCGACAAAACTACACGATTGTGATTGTCACACACTCAATGCAGCAGGCGGCGCGCGTGAGCCAAGATACGGCATTTTTCCACCTTGGAGAAATTGTCGAAACGGGCGCCACTGAAGATATTTTTACAAATCCAAAAGATCCACGCACTGAGAGCTACATCACAGGTCGCATTGGATAAAGGAGCCTATTATGAACTCTGGACAACACATTGTTGCAGCATTCGACAACGATCTCCGCCAGATTGAAAATCTTGTGGTCACCATGGGCGGTTTGGTTGAACAGCAACTCGAAAACGCCGCCGAATTGATCGTTAGCCGTGATTTGGAGCTCGCTGAAAAGTTGATCGCTTCCGACAAGCAGGTCGATCAAATGGAAATGGAGATTGACGAACTCGTGGTGCGCATTATTGCCCTGCGTCAGCCAAAGGCCCAAGACTTGCGCGCCGTATTGGCGGCGCTGAAAGTTGCTGCAGATTTGGAACGTATTGGTGACTACGCGAAAAACCTGGCCAAGCGTATGGACGTTTTGGCCACCGTTCCGCCCGTTGGGTCATCAGGAAAAACCATTAAACGCATGTGTTTGATGGTCCGTGAGATGGTCAAAGATGTGTTGGATGCGTATCTCACACGAGATGGTGCAAGCGCTGTTGAAGTTCGGTTGCGAGACGAAGAGGTTGATCAGGTTCACAACAATCTTTTCCGCACCTTGCTCACTTATATGTTGGAAGATCCGCGCAACATTACGCCATGCATGCATTTGTTGTTTATTTCCAAAAATGTGGAACGCATGGGTGATCATACCACATCAATTGCCGAGCAAATCACATTCCTGATCACTGGCGAATTGCCGGACGATGATCGACCGAAAGGCGACACAACCAGCAAGGCGATTGCCACCGAGTAGCAGTCGAAAACGGAGACGTTGAAATCATGGTCGCTCCAGACGCTGCAACTATTCTGGTCGTTGAAGATGAAATCGCCCAGTTGGAAACACTGCGTTACAATCTTGAAAAAGAAGGGTTCCGTGTGATTTCCGCAGAAGATGGCGAAGAAGCCGTCTTAGTGTCCCGTGAAGAAATCCCAGATCTGATTGTCCTAGATTGGATGTTGCCATCACTTTCAGGAATTGAAGTCTGTCGTCGAATAAAGGGTTCGGACGACACGGCTGAAATTCCGGTGATCATGCTCACAGCCCGTGGTGAAGAAAGTGATCGTGTGCGTGGCTTGGAAACGGGCGCAGACGATTACATGGTCAAACCCTACGGTGTCGGTGAACTTGTTGCTCGTATTCGGGCCCGATTGCGCAAAACGCGTCCATCTGCAATTGGCAAAATTCTGACGTTTGAAGATATCACGATTGATACGGATCAGCACAGAGCAACCCGTGCCGACAAACCTCTAAAGCTCGGCCCCACTGAATATCGTTTGTTGACCGTTTTTATGGAGCGCCCAAAACGGGTTTGGAGCAGGGATAGTCTGCTTGATCGCGTTTGGGGCATGGATGCAGATGTTGATTTGCGAACAGTCGACGTCCACGTAGGTCGTTTGCGCAAAGCGTTGAATTCCAATGGTGCCAGCGATCTCATTCGCACGGTGCGTGGAGCAGGTTATTCGTTGGACTCAAGTGCGTGAGTTAGGAATTTCCGAGCGCCTTCTTGCGCAACTCACCCACCGCATTTGCATGAGCATCAAACCCTTCATAAGTGGCGAATATTTTGGTCTTCGGAGCCATTTCTTGAAATGCTTCGCGCGTCAGTTCCCCAACTGAACACGCTTTCATGAAATTCATCACACCTAGAGGTGAGCGGGTTTTCGCAGCGCCCGATGTGGGCAAAACACAGTTTGGCCCCATCATGTAATTGGCGATTGATCCGGGCGTGTCTTCACCCATCAAAATTTCTGAAGCATTGCGGATATGTTCGGGATGACGTTGCGGGTCTTTGGACAGAATTTGCAAGTGTTCAGGCGCGTAGTCATTGATGAAGTCATAGGCCTGTTGCTCGCTTTCGCACAAAACAATACCGCCCGACATGCTGTTTAAGACAGCAGATGAATATCCAACGCGCTCCTCACTCATTTCAGCCCAATATTTTGGAATGGCAGCGCGCGCAGCATCGGCCAAATCTTTAGACGTTGTCACCAAGAAGACAGATGAATCATCACCATGTTCGGATTCAATAATAGTGTCCAATGCAGCAATTTTTGCGTTGGCAGTATCATCGGCAAAGACGATTGCTTCTGATGGTCCTGCTGGCATTCCCGGGTCTATGCGATTTGACAACATCGCCTTTGCAGCAACGAGAAACGGACTGCCTGGTCCTTCAATTTTGACACAACGCGGAATGGTTTCCGTTCCATAAGCCGCGGCTGCAACGGCTTGAGCACCACCCGCTTTATAGACTTTTCGAACGCCAGAAATGTCGGCAGCAACAAGAGTTGCTGGATCAATCTTACCGTCTGGTCCCGGGGGTGTAAGTGCAACGATTTCTGGAACACCAGCAACAACCGCTGGAATGAGGCTCATAAGAGTGACGGATGGAAAAGAGCCTTTGCCGCGCGGGGAATAGCAAGCCACTGAATCGATGGGTGTGAACCGTTCACCCACATGGGCACCAGGTCGGATTTCCATCATCCATTGGGTTTCAGGAACCTGCTGTTCATGGAACCGACGGATGTTGTCTGCAGCATAGCGCAACACTTCGATGAATTCATCATCAAGCGCAGCATAGGCATCGTCAAAGTCTTGGTCGCTGGCAGCAATAGTCGATTGGTCAAATTCGGAACCATCAAATTGTTTGGCAAACCGAACAAGCGCAGCATCACCCTCTTCACGAACGGCTTTGATGATCGGCGCAACTTTCTCCATGAAAGGAGCAAGGTCGTCCTCGACGCGCATGAGCAATTCATCGCGTTCAGCAACGCTCATTTTGGATAGGTCATGGAGGGCGACGGATTGCGTCATGTGTTTATTCCAGCTGCATTTTAGAGTGCTATCGCATTTGCTAATGACAAAATCCAGAACAGCCTTGCGCTTCGTTGTCGCGAGCGCATAGTTTTGTAAAAATGCATTTGGAAATCAATAAGAAGAGGCCGCAACATGCGCAATCTAGAACTTCCGGGCAGATCACCAGTCGTTGCAACAAATGGCATGGCTGCAACATCCCACACGCTGGCAACGCAAACTGCGATTGAAGTTCTGAAAGCTGGCGGAAACGCCATGGATGGCGCAATTGCCGCGTGCGCAGTTCAATGTGTGGTGGAACCGGGATCAACAGGCATTGGTGGGGATTGTTTCGCACTTTATGCGCCGAATGGTGGAAGCAATGTCGTAGGCTACAATGGTTCGGGCAGGGCGCCTGCGGCAGCATCATTGGAAAAACTGAAATCGTTGGGAGTTGAAAAGCTCGTTCGAACTTCTGCCCATTCCGTTATTGTCCCCGGTGCAGTTGATGCTTGGTGCCAACTGAACAAAGATCACGGGCGGATGCCACTGGCTGACCTACTGCAACCAGCGGTAGATTATGCGCGAAATGGCTATCCAATTGGACAGCGTGTTCATCACGATATGTCGAAAAATCTCGAACACTTGAAAAGCGACGACAACCTCGCCCGAATTTTTCTCAAAAATGGCAAAGTTCCTGATTTTGGTACGATCCACCACCAAAAAGGCCTTGCTGATGCGCTTGAACTTATTGGTCGCGAAGGCCGCAATGCTTTCTATGAAGGTGTTTTGGCGCGGGAGATGGTGGAGACTTTGCAGGCCAAAGGCGGGCTTCACACACTGGAAGATTTTGCAAACGCCAAAGGCGATTACGTCACGCCAATTACTTCAGACTATCGCGGTCACACTATCGTGGAATGTCCGCCGCAAGGTCAGGGAGTTATCGCGCTGCTCTTGATGAACATGATGGAGAAAGCAGAAATTGCAGGTGATTTTTTGAGTGTTGAGCGCATTCACTTGGAACTGGAAGCATGCCGACGCGGCTACGCATCACGCGGTATTTATCTAGGCGATGCCGATCAAGTTGAGGTTCCTGTCGATGGCCTCTTGTCGAAAGACTACGCTGCGCAACTTTTGGCGGACATTGATCCTTCAAAATCGAAACACCCTGAAGATGCGCTCTATTTACCGGAACACAAGGACACGGTGTATATTTCCGTGGTCGATAAAGATCGCAATGCCTGTTCATTTATCAACACCCTCTTCTGGGGCTGGGGCAGTGGCATCACGACTTCCAAACACGGCATTGTCCTCACCAACCGTGGCGAAGGTTTTGTGCTGGATGAAGGGCATCCCAATTGCATTGCGCCCAACAAGCGACCGCTTCACACAATCATTCCGGCGATGATGCAGAAGGATGGTAAGACCGTTTTGAGTTTTGGTGTCATGGGCGGTGAATATCAAGCCATGGGACATCTGCAGTTTTTGACCCGTTACATTGACTACGGAATGGACGTTCAAGAAGCGCAGGACGCACCCCGCTGGATGGTAGATCCGTTCACAGGGGAAGTTGAAATGGAAGCCGCTGTGCCGGAAGCGGTTTTGGAAAAACTTCGAAAAATGGGCCATAAAATCGAAATGGCGAAAAGCCCTGTGGGCGGATCACAAGCAATACGAATTGACTGGGAAACGGGCGTTCTCACAGGTGGCAGTGACCCACGCAAAGATGGCTGCGCAATTGGGTATTAATCCAATTCTTTGCGCATCCATGTGTCCAATTTTGCAATTTGAGTGTCGTTCATGACCAACCCTAGTTTGCTGCGGCGCCAGACAATATCATCTGCGTTTGCAGCCCATTCGTTGGTTGTCAGATAGCGCACTTCCGCCTCAGACAAACCTGAGCCAAAATCCTGTCCCAATTGATCAACCGATGTGGCTGCGCCTAACACCATAGTCAATCGGGTGCCGTATGCATGACACATG
>CALHHQ010000113.1 GCA_938030645.1 uncultured Rhizobiaceae group bacterium | reverse complement strand
GTCTCGCAGCGCGAAAAGTTGATCTTTGGACGCATCGCATGGCGTATATTTTCGTTCCGGTGCATAGGGAAAAGTCTCCCCCGGCCCGAACACATGACAATGGGCATCCACCGCTCCCACAGGCGGTCGAAAATTCGGTTTTTTAGGGCTGGCGTGGAATGGAAGATAATCATCATCCATGACAAATTTCTCACTCATGCAAATACATCTCCATCCATCAATTTATTGGCCGTGCGCAAAATGGCGGCACTTTCCACATTGCCGTTTACCACTGTCGCAACGATTGTGGTTTCACCAATGGGGTGCTCAATCGGCATGGTTTTCACATCGCCATCGGGAATGGTGGCAAGATCATATGCTGAGCTTCCTTCAATCAAACAGGCAGTTGCCACACTTACAGCGCCCAACACACCAATGCTGGCGTGACAGCGATGGGGAATGAAGGTGCGTGTTGAAATGGATCCACCATTTTGCGCGGCACTCACCATGGTCACTTTAGGCACTGTCTTTTCAGACACGTCACCCAAATTCATCAGCGGTCCACATGCCAAACGAAGTGCTTCCAAGCGTTCGCGCAGCGGTTGATTTGCTTCCAGTTCTTCGCGTGTTTCAATCCCGGAAATTCCCATGTCAGAGGCCGCCAACACCACACAGGGCATTCCATTATCGATCATCGTCACGGCAATTCCATTGATCTCATCTAACGCGTTTCCTGTTGGCAACAACGACCCACATGAAGAACCAGCTGTGTCTTTGAATTCAAGGGGAACCGGTGCTGATGCACCTGGCACCCCATCAATGGTAGCATCGCCTTTATAGTTCACTTCACTATTGGGCGTTTGAACATTTGCCACAGCTATCTGGCCGGTGTTCTCCATATAGATAGACACAAGTGTCTCATCTGCTTTTGCCTCAACGAGACCGCGTTCAATTGCGAACGGGCCAATGCCAGCCAGAATGTTTCCGCAATTCTGCGCATCTGAAACAACTGCGTTATCAACGCTAACCTGCAAAAACAGATAGTCCACATCGACATCGTCGCGTTCCGACTTTGACACAACAGCGACCTTGGATGTGAGAGGGTCTGCACCACCCATGCCATCAATCTGCCGTTCATCCGGCGAACCCATCACGCCCAACAAAAAGGCATCACGTGCATCCGTATCAGTTGGCAATTCATCACGCAGAAAGTATCCGCCTTTCGATGTGCCACCCCGCATCCACATGCATCGAGCAGACCGCAATGGGCTAGACATATTTCAGCCCAGCTTCCTTCAGCCGATCCCGCATTTTATACATATCAAGCCCCAAAACACCTGATGCCAAAATCTCTCGTTTTTCTTCTTCGTTTGCGAGACGCGCACGGGTTTTCTCCAATACATCAGCGGCCTCTTCTTTGCGCACAACACACACCCCATCATCATCCGCCAACACAATATCGCCTGGGTTAATCGCCGCACCAGCGCACACGACTGGGATGTTCACGGAACCTAGGGTTTCTTTCACAGTGCCTTGCGAACCAACACATTTAGACCAGACAGGTACACCCATCGCTTCCAAGTCTTTTGTATCGCGCACACCTGCATCAATGATCAATCCCAGCCCACCCCGAGCTTGCAACGAGGTCGCCAGTAGATCGCCAAAATAGCCAGCATCTGAAGGGGACGTGACAGCCAAAACCAAAACATCACCCGGCTGCACTTGTTCAATAGCAACGTGTAACATCCAGTTGTCGCAAGGCGGAGACAGGATCGTCACCGCAGGGCCAGCAATCGTTGCGCCCTTATAAATCGGGCGCATGTAGGATGCGAGCAATCCCTTGCGACCTTGCGCTTCATGCACTGTTGCCACGCCCGCTTCACCAAGCTCTTTTGCAATCGCGGTATCAGCACGCTCTATGTTTTGGACAACGACATGATCCATGATTCTGTCTCCTAAAGTTCATCAACACAAGTTGGATAAACGGCCTGAAACCCTTCAGCATATTCAGCTGCGCGCCCACCGGCTTGGCCACCGGAATTGCGGCGAAAATGGTTGGCGCGGTTTTCAGCAACATTGGTGTAATATTTCCAAAGATGATGCTGACCTTCCATACATTCAATGGCTGCGCGTTTCTTGTCCCACACATCAGTGATGTCCAAGAAAACGTTTGGCACCCAGCCCATTTGTTCTGTTTGATGCGGTTCAAATAAGTAAAGTTGTGGCGCACCCAACACTTTTTCACCGGGGTTATGCCCCCAAGCCTGCGCGATCATTCGAACTTCCATAGCAATCTCGGTCGTGTACATATGATCAGTGTTGTATTGATCATATTTAGAATGACTCATCATGAAATTCGGTTGAACAGCCCGCACGATATCCACCAACTTAAACTTCGCATCCGTATCTAGATTGAGCGGATAATCGCCTAGGTCTAAAAACTGAATATCATGAACATCTAGGGCTTTAGCTGCATTTTCAGCTTCGCGACGACGTTCGGTTTTCACCTTTTCAAGCGTCATACCTTCCTGTTTCCAAAGCTTGGCACTTTCACCCCGCTCACCAAATGACAGGCAAGCAACGGTCACATCGTACCCAAGTTTTTGATGCAACGCGATGGCACCACCACAACGCCAGACAAAGTCTGCCGCATGGGCACTGATAATTAGAGCTGTCTTCTTATCACTCATTTTTCTCTCCTCCGGCTGCTGTTAAAATGGCAGGCCAACATAATTTTCTGCAATAGATTTCGCCGCAGCCTCACTCGACATGACGTATTTAAACTCTGCTTCCTGCATTCGCTTTTCAAAAGGGGAGTGCTCAGGAAACTGATGCAACATGGTTGAAAGATACCAACTGAAGCGCTCGACCTTCCAAACGCGATCCAACGCATCGCGACTGTAATTTTCCAACTCTTCATCTTTGCCAAGCACTTTCCAAGATTCAATGGCCTTCGCCAAACGGCGCACATCAGCAACTGCTAAATTCAAACCCTTCGCGCCAGTGGGCGGAACAATATGCGCGCTGTCGCCAGCCAAAAACAAGCGCCCATATCGCATGGGTTCAGCCACGTAAGACCGCAGAGGTGCAATGCTCATTTCGATAGGATCACCCGTTTGAACTTTCGGCCCCCAATGCGGTCCAAGTCGGGTCGCTAGAGCACTCCAGAACTGTTCAACGGTCCAGTCGTCAACCGTATCACCACTGTCACATTGAACGTAATAGCGAGAACGGGTGGCAGACCGCATGCTGGCCAGTGCGAAGCCTTCTTGGTGGTTTGCATAAAACAACTCGTGATGCACAGGCGGTTTGTCCACCAAAACACCCAGCCATCCAAACGGATAAACTCTTTCAAATTCCCGCAACTTCTGCTGCGGAATGGCTTGCCGTGAAATTCCGCGAAAGCCGTCACAACCTGCAATAATATCAGCGTTCAACGTGACGGCTTTTCCATCGCTATTGGTAAAAGACACTTTGGGGTGGTCACCATTCACATCATGCAACTGCGCATCGGGTGTTGACCAAAATATCGTCTGCCCTTCAGCTTCACGCTTTTCGATCAAGTCTTTGGTCATTTCGGTTTGGCCATACACCATGACTTGCTTGCCAGTGTATTGCGCAACATCAATGCGAAGAGGTTCCCCATCAAAGAAAATGCTGAACGCGTCATGCGGTAAGCCTTCCGCAAGGCAGCGCTCCGCGACACCGGCATCCTGCAATGTTTCAACCGTTCCCCATTCCAGTACCCCTGCCCGAATGCGGCTCAGAACGTGATCTTTAGACGATCGTTCAACAATGACAGAGTCTATCCCCGCATTGGCGAGCAATTGAGATAGCAAAAGACCACTTGGTCCCGCTCCGATGATCGCAACAGTGGTTTTCATTTCAATCACGATCGATCACCCTTCCACCAGTGCAAGTTGAGGAACATTTTGCGCGTCTCTTTGCTTGTCGGCGTAAGCGATTTCTACATTGCGGCGCGCCAAACGGGCATGTTCACGCGCTAGATATTCTGCGCGGCTCCCCTCGCCATTTTCGATTGCTTCAATAATATCTCGATGCTGCTGCTGACCAACGACGAGCGAAGCCAAAAAACGATCCGTGCGTTCAATCTGTGTAGGAAACGCACTGGGTGCCGCAAACGGAAAACGATTGGCCCGTTCCACCTCTTCCTCCACAATAAAACTGCCGCACAACTGCGCCAGTTGCATGTGAAACTTGGTGTTCAAAATATCATAACTGTTGGCCTGCCCGCTTTCCAGAACAGCATCCAAATCAGATAGTGTCTGTTTGATATCATTGAGCATTGACGGCTCGCCCAATCTTTCCGCAGCCATCCGCGCAGCTGTTCCTTCCAAAACACCGCGCAGTTCAATTGCATCAAAAACGTCCGCCAGCGTGAACGTGCGGACCGTGTATCCGCCTCGCCCCCGCACCAGCAAACCCTCTTGTTCCAATTGCAAAAGCGCTTCGCGAAGCGGCGTTCGCGAGATTCCAAGATCATCGGACAATTGCACTTCGCGCAGGCGATCGCCCCCGTGAAGCTTGCCGTTCATGATGCGCCCGCGCAGCTCATCCAGCGCTTTATAGGTTTGCGAATTGGATTGAGTTTTGCTCATAATGTATACAAAACAGCATTGTTTTTAGATGTTCAACAAAAATATCGAAATTAATGTGTACAAAATGAAATTTTCGTTTGATACTCAAAACATGATTTCGATACCAAGGTGAGGCCTATGTCGGACCCAAAAGAATATGAGGACATTCCTGGCACGTTCGTATTTGATGCTGATCGTTCACGCCAAGGCTATCACCTCAATATGTTTTGCATATCATTGCGCCTGCAAGAAAGTCGGGATGCATTCAAAGCAGACCCCGAAGCCTATTTGGCAACATACCCCATGAGCGAAGAACAGGCACAGGCCGTTCGAGACCGCGCTTGGAATAGGATGTTGGAGCTTGGCGGCAACATTTATTACACCGCGAAACTGGCCGCCAATGACGGGATTACATTTCAAGAATTGGCAGCTCTTATGACCCATATGGGCAGCGAAGACTATCGAAAAATGATGTTCGAAGGTGGACGCTCTATCGAAGGCAACCGCTCAAAATCTGAATGGGAAGATAAGTAATGGCAAAAGTTCATGCAGGCGTTGGCTGTTCCCACGTGCCCGCCATTGGCGTCGCAATGGATTCTGGCATAACGGGCCAAGATTATTGGAAACCTGTTTTTGCAGGGTTTGAAAAGTCCCGCGAATGGATGAAAGAAAACAAGCCCGATGTCATATTTCTGGTCTACAACGACCACTGCACGGCATTTTCAGCAGAGGTCATTCCAACATTCGCTCTCGGCTGCGCTGCAGAATTTCAACCCGCCGATGAAGGCTGGGGCCCACGCCCAGTGCCAGTTGTGAAAGGCCATCCACGTTTGGCTTCGCACATTGCACAATCGGTTATTCTGGATGAATTCGACCTCACCATTATGAACAAGATGGAAGTCGATCACGGCTTAACGGTTCCATTGTCAGTCATGTTTGGAGAAGTTGAAGACGAATGGCCCTGCCAAGTCATTCCTTTGGCCGTCAACGTCGTTCAATATCCACCGCCCACCGGAAACCGTTGTTACAATCTGGGCAAAGCTGTCAGACGTGCCATCGATTCCTACGATGAAGACATCAACGTCATGATCTTTGGTACGGGTGGCATGTCCCATCAATTGCAAGCGGAACGCGCGGGGCTCATCAACCCCGAATTCGACAAACGGTTTTTGGATTTGCTGACCGAAGATCCGGTGGCCGGATCTCAAATCACTCACTTAGAATATATGCGCGAAGCTGGTTCAGAGGGTATTGAAATGGTGATGTGGTACGTCATGCGCGGTGCATTGAACGATGATGTAGAAGAGATCCATCGCCATTACCACGTGCCTGCATCAAACACGGCCGTGGGCCATATCATTCTTGAAAATCGCTAGGACTTAGCCATGAAAATTTGTGTAGCAGGCGCTGCTGGCGCTTTTGGTATGAAACACTTGGACGCATTGTCGAAGATCGATGGTGTCGAAGTGACATCGGTTGTGGGCCGCACACCTGAATCCATCAACGCTTTTGCAAAAGAACGCGGCATTGGTCACGCCACCACCGACCTTGGTGAAAGCCTTGCGCGTGACGACGTTGATGCGGTGATCTTGTCCACACCAACACAAATGCACGCGGAACAAAGCATACAATGCATGAAAGCAGGCAAGCATGTTCTTGTTGAAATTCCGATGGCTGACTCGCTGGCAGACTCCCGCGAGATCGTGCGTGTTCAAGAAGAAACTGGCCTTGTGGCGATGGCCGGACATGTGCGTCGGTTTAACCCATCACACCAATGGGTGAACAATAAGATCAAAGACGGCGACTTGAACATTCAACAAATGGATGTGCAGACCTATTTCTTTCGCCGTTCCAACATGAATGCCATGGGCAATCCACGCAGTTGGACAGACCACCTGTTGTGGCACCATGCATGCCACACGGTTGATCTGTTTCAATATCAAACTGGCGAAGTGGCTTCAGAAGTATTTGGCATGCAAGGCCCAATTCATCCTGAACTCGGCATCGCTATGGATATGACGATCGGCCTCAAAACGCCCAGCGGAAAGCTCTGCACCCTTTCGTTATCATTTAACAATGATGGACCGCTCGGCACATTCTTCCGCTACATTTGCGACAACGGCACATACGTCGCCAGCTATGATGATTTGTACGACGGACGCGAACAACCAATCGACTTGTCTGGTGTAGCTGTTTCAAACAACGGCATCGAATTGATCGACCGCGAGTTCATCTCAGCAATCCAAGAAGGCCGAGAACCCAATTCATCGGTCGCACAATGTCTGCCAGCCATGGAATCCCTGCACCGTATTGAACAGGTGATGAACGGAGAGACTTAGAACCATCTGTTCAGAAACACCCAGGACCGAGTGTTCCGAAAAGATGACTTAAGTTGCGGCTCGTTTCACACAACCAGAATGAATCGGCTCTTTAGAAGAAGTCGCTATTGTTGTTGCTGTTGTGTCTTCCAGCACGATGGTTTGATTTGTGTCTGAGTTCAGCGTCACCAACGTGTCATTGCCCACTTGGATGATTGTGAAGTCCGATGCCGTTAAGCCTTGCCCTGTGAAATCAAGCTTGTCTTGATTGTTCGCGAAGTCGGTGATTGTGTCATGGCCAAAGGCAAGGTCCGTAAACACAAACCGATCATTAGCAGATCTACCCGGTCAATGCGTCATCGCCCAAAACCCTGTATGACCCGTCAGATTTGGTCTGTTTGAGATCAATTCCTATTCGATTAGGTACCAACTAGATAGACGAGCAGCCATATGTAAGGAATTAGCTTTTTGTGGGATGGGCACTTGAACCCGTCGTCCAGCCTATTTTATGCCCTAAAAGAAGAAGTCTGAGCTATCGATCAGGTTGTGATCGAAGTTTGTGAGGGTTATTTGATCGCCGGCCAGCCCGTTAAACGTTAGCACGGTGTTGGTCCCCTGATCTGTCACAATCACATCTGAAAAGCTCAGGCTC
>CALHHQ010000112.1 GCA_938030645.1 uncultured Rhizobiaceae group bacterium | reverse complement strand
CCGGACATTTTGCTGGCTTCTTTGATGTTGATCTTTTTGATCTTCGCGTAAGCGTGGGGTGAGCGCACAAAAGCGGCGTAGTGCATACCAGCCACTTTGTGATCATCCGTGTAACGCCCGGCGCCCGTAATAAATCGTTTGTCTTCTTTGCGCAGCACACGTGCGCCAATTCCTTCAATACCCATAAGTGTCTCCTCCAAGAGTGTGGGGACGTTAGCTGGCGTTCGGCTTGATTGATCTTCTTATTGCAAGCGCGCCGCGCATTCGCCCTTCAGGGTGTTTTTATTGAGCGGCCTTCTTCATGCCTTTGCCCATTTCTTTGGCGCCAGCAGCAATTGATTTCACGATGTTGTGGTAGCCTGTGCACCGACAGATATTGCCTTCAAGTTCCGCGCGAATGGTTGCTTCATCAAGCTTTGGCCCAAGACGGTTCACCATGTCTATGCCAGCCATGATCATGCCGGGTGTGCAAAAACCACACTGCAAACCGTGGTTTTGATGAAACGCTTCCTGCATGGGATGCAATGCACCATTTCCAGCAACCCCCTCGATTGTTTTCACTTCACTGCCGGAAGCTTGTGCTGCCAACATGGTGCAAGACTTCACAGCCTTTCCATCCACATGAACCACGCAAGCGCCACATTGTGACGTATCGCAACCCACATGGGTTCCTGTCAGGTTTCTAGTTTCACGCAAATAATCAACCAGCAGCGTGCGGTCTTCCACATTCGCCGATGTTGCTTTGCCGTTTACAGTAATTTCTACCTTGGCCATGCATTTCCTCCCAAATGTCGTCCGGTACAAGCATGGTAAAACGTGCCGGACGGTAAACATTCGATTCAAAGTCTAGGGTGGTATTCAGTCATTTGGCAATACGACTTCCAAGATGAAGTTTGAAAAATGAAGTGCAACACCCCAAATTAAGCCCGATATCGCTGCTGTCAGAAGAAAGCTTTGACCCATGGCCGAAAAAATTACCGTAAATGTTCCCCATAAACTCACTCGGGAAACGGCGAAAGACCGAATTGAGAGTGGTTTTTCGAAGGTTCAAGAACAGATCGCGGGCAAGTCCGTCGAGATTCAACAAAACTGGCAGGGCGATAATTTGCTTTTTTCCGCTGGTGCCATGGGACAAAAAATCACAGGCAAATTGACGGTGTTTGACGACAAAGTGCTGATCGAAGTCGACCTGCCTTGGATTTTAGCCAAATTATCCGGTGGTATTCAGGACAAATTGAAAAAAGGCACTCAGCTTTTGCTGGATAAAAAATGAGTCCAGTTCAAACCTGTCCCTTGGGCCAGCGCTTTCTATAGATTGCCAGCAATGACAGTGACCGACTACATGCGCTAGAAAGCTATTCTACCTATGGAGTTGGTTGATGATTGAAACCCCTTATCTTCTGTTTCTCGGCGATGCTGCCGACCCACTCGCTGCTAAAGTTGCGCAAGGCATAAAAGACTGGCGCCCTGAATTTTGCGTTGGCCAACTGCGTTTGGACGGTTGCCAGGCTGATATGGGCCTTGATGATCTCACCATTGAAGAGGCCATAGCCAAAGGCGCAAAAACCATGGTGATCGGCGTTGCCAATCGCGGTGGCTACATTTCTGATTCGTGGCGCGAAGTTATTAAGCAGGCCATTGAAAGCGGGATGGATGTTGCGTCTGGCCTGCACAATCTATTGCGCGATGATATCGACCTCGTTGAAGCCGCCAGCCAGAATGGCCGCACACTGCATGATGTTCGTATCCCATCGGTGAAATATCCAATCGCAAATGGTGTAAAACGCACTGGGAAACGCATGCTGGCTGTCGGAACTGATTGTTCTGTTGGCAAAATGTACACGGCTCTGTGTATGGAAAAAGTGATGCGCGAACGCGGTATGAAGGCTTCGTTCCGCGCGACTGGTCAGACCGGCATATTGATAACCGGTGACGGCGTTCCCTTGGACGCCGTTATTGCTGATTTCATGGCAGGTGCAGTGGAATATCTAACCCCCGACAATGATGACGATCACTGGGATCTTATCGAGGGACAGGGTAGTTTGTATCATGCGTCATATTCCGGCGTGACTTTAGCCCTTGTTCATGGCGGCGCACCGGACGCTTTGGTTTTGTGTCACGAGCCAACACGCAAACATATGCGTGGCTTGCCTGACCATCAGCAACCCAGCTTGGAAGAATTGCGCGACACTGCGCTCATTCTTGCTCGCGTGGTCAACCCTGATGTGAAGGTTGTTGGCGTTGCTATTAACACGCAGCACCTTTCTGACGACGAAGCCGCAACGCTTTGCAAAGAGACGGAAGAACGTATGGGCTTGCCGACAGTTGATCCGTATCGTCATGGCGCAGAACGCCTGGTGGACGCTTTGGAATCTATCTAATGACGCCTATTTCTCTCACCGTTGAAGAAACCGTTTTTCCGCTTGCGGAAGTGTTCACAATCTCACGCGGCTCGCGCACTGAAGCGCGTGTCGTAACTGTGAAACTCAGTGACGGGACTTTCAACGGCTGGGGGGAATGTGTGCCCTATGCGCGCTACAACGAGACCGTTGATAGCGTGATGGAAGAAATCCGCTCGCTCAACACAGCTTTTGAAAATGGCGTGGATCGCGCTAGTCTTCAAGACTTGTTGGAACCTGGCGCGGCCCGAAACGCATTGGATTGCGCTCTTTGGGATTTAGACGCCAAGCGCGCAGGAAAGCGCGCTCATGAACTCGCGGGGCTTTCTCATCTCGGACCAGAAATAACAGCATATACACTGTCGCTTGCTGATCCAGAAACCATGCGCGCCAAAGCTGCTGAACATGCTTTTCGGCCTTTGCTTAAAATCAAGCTTGGTGGCGAAGGTGATATGGCACGCCTTGAAGCTGTTCGCGCTGGCGCACCCAAAACAGATATCATTATCGATGCTAATGAGGGTTGGGATGCGGACACTTATAAAGAACTCGCACCCGTTTTGATGCGTCTTGGGGTCAAGATGGTTGAGCAGCCTTTGCCCGCCGGCAAAGATGATGCTTTGGGTGACGTGGAACGTATCCTGCCCGTTTGCGCAGATGAATCTTGCCACGATCGTGCCTCACTTGCGGGTCTTAAAGGCAAATACGATATGGTGAATATCAAGCTCGATAAAACAGGCGGCCTGACCGAAGCTTTGGCTTTGCGTCAGGAGGCTGAAAAAATGGGGTTCGATATTATGGTTGGATGTATGGTTGGCTCGTCCCTTGCCATGGCGCCCGCAACATTGGTTGCGCAAGGTGTTGCTTTTACCGATCTGGATGGTCCATTGCTTTTGGCAGAAGACCGCAATCCACCTTTGAAATTTGACGAGCGGGGTGTCTATCCACCAACCGCTGATCTTTGGGGTTAATAGACATGAGAACAGTTTTTCTAAATGGCAAATATTTGCCGGAGAACGAAGCCAATATTTCGATTTTTGACCGCGGCTTTTTGTTTGCAGATGGTGTATACGAAGTAACCACAGTTTTGGATGGGAAGCTGATTGGGTTCGATGGTCACATTGAACGTCTTCAACGCTCGCTCTCTGAACTCAAATATAATTTCAAAGTTGATCGTGAAGAAATGCTGGCCATTCATCGTGAATTGGTGACCCGCAATAACATCGATCAAGGTATGATCTATTTGCAAATGACACGCGGCAATCCGGGCGATCGCGACTTTGCCTTTCCGCCAGCAGACACGCCCGTCACCATGGTGTTGTTCACTCAAGAAAAGCAGATCATCGGAACTGCTATTGAGACCAAGGGTTTGAAAGTCATTTCACTCGACGACCTGCGTTGGGGCCGTCGCGACATCAAAACCGTGCAGTTGCTTTTTCCTTCACTGGCAAAAATGGAAGCAAAGGCAAAAGGGGCTGATGATGCTTGGATGCTACAGGACGGGTTTGTGACAGAGGGGACGTCCAACAACGCTTACATCGTCAAAAATGGGAAGATCATCACGCGTGATCTGTCCAATGATATTTTGCATGGCATCACTCGAAAATCTGTTTTGGCTTGTGCAAAGCTTTTGCAAATGGAAGTCGAAGAGCGGCCCTTCACAATTGAAGAAGCTTATGAAGCAGATGAAGCTTTCGCCACATCTGCGTCTGGTTTCACCAATCCAATTGTCGAGATTGATGGAAAAGCCATCGGCACTGGCAAACCCGGTAGCGTGGGTGACAAATTGCGCACACTCTATATTGAAGAGAACATGAAAGCCGCAATTTGAGCGTGACTGATTTTCACTTTGTTTCAAGTGTTGGCAATGGTTCGGTTTGGATAGGACCGCGTCCCCTTCTCCAGAACTTTCGGACTTGGCCTAAATCGCTCGCAGAAATCGGCGTGACGCATGTGGTGTCGCTTATTTCGAAGAGCGAAGTCGAGACGTACAATCTACAAGGTGAAGATCGTGCCTTGAATGATGTTGGCGTTGGATTTTCCCACTATCCAGTCGATGATTTTGACACGCCGGATGCAGCCACTTTTCCAGAGCTTATCAACAGATTGACCACTCGTTTAGCGCAGGGCGAAAACCTGTTCCTTCATTGTGCAGGTGGTATCGGCCGTGCTGGAACCACCGCAGCCTGTTTGTTGGTGAAACACGGAATGGCCGCCGAAGCCGCCATGGAATTGGTCAGTAAAAGGCGGGGAGAAAAATCTCCTGAAACCACCAACCAAGAGAATTTTGTGAAGGCCTTTCAGCCCTAGCCAGTTTCGTAAGGCTCGCGTAAAAGCTTTGCACAGCGCAAACAATTCCAAAGCCGCAATGCCCAAACACGATCTCAAACTCAAACAGTTGATTGATGCGGAAAAACTGCGAGCGGAGCTTACAGCATTTACCGCAGAAACTGACGGCGACGGGAGCAGCAGCGAGATACGTTTGAAGGTGCTGACACACCTCAAAGAGGTGTCGACGAGGGGACGCGGAAAAGCGGAAGAGTTGCTGGTTGAAGATGGCAGTGGCGCAGACTGTGCGGCGCGACTTTCCCACCTCCAAGATGAAATAATCCGCTGTATTTATGACTTTGCAATCGTCCATGTGTTGCGTGCTTCCAATTTATCAGAAGGTGAGCGTATGGCAGTGGTGGCAGTGGGCGGTTATGGACGTGGCACCCTTGCGCCGGGTTCAGACATCGATCTGCTTTTTCTTCTGCCCTATAAACTGACAGCGCTTGGCGAAAGTCTCGTAGAATATATGCTCTACATGCTCTGGGATATGGGGTTCAAAGTGGGCCACGCGACGCGCACACAAGATGAATGTATCCGTCTGTCGCGCGATGACATGACCATTCGCACCGCTATTCTGGAAGCTCGTTTTATTTGGGGCAATGAAGTGTTGTTCAACGACATGCTCGAACGCTTCAACAAAGATATTGTAAAATCAACTGCACGGGAGTTTATTGAAGCCAAGCTGCAGGAACGCGATGAGCGTCACCGAAAATCTGGTCGTTCCCGCTATTTGGTTGAACCCAATGTGAAAGACGGCAAAGGGGGGCAGCGCGACATTCACACGCTGTTCTGGATTTCCAAATACTTCTATCAAGTACGCACTTGGCGAGAATTGCGCGAAGCAAAGGTTTTTTCCAAAGCCGAGTTTCGCAAATTTTCCAAAGCCCATGACTTTCTATGGGCCGTGAGGTGCCACCTCCACTTTGCTACTGGACGAGCTGAGGAGCGGTTGTCTTTCGATCATCAAGCTATGTTGGCAGAACGATTGGGCTATGTACCTCACCCTGGTCAAAGCGCTGTTGAACGTTTCATGAAGCACTATTTTTTGGTTGCAAAAGATGTGGGTGATCTCACCAGAATTCTGTGCTCTGCGTTGGAAGAAGAACAAGCTAAAAGTGTGCAAGGCGTTACCGGAATTCTGCGATCGCTAACGCGCCGCCCAAAAAAGATAAAGGGCACCGATCAGTTTGTTGCCGTCAACAATCGCATCAAACCCATCGATGAGGATGTTTTCCAACGCGACCCCATCAACATCATCAAAATGTTTCGTTTGGCCGAAGACAATGAATTTTTGTTTCACCCCGATGCCATGCAATTGGTGTCGCGCTCATTGAAATTAGTGAACAAAAAACTGCGAGCTGAACCTCAAGCTAATGCAGATTTTCTCGCTTGCCTGACATCACGAAAATCGCCAGAGCGCACACTGCGCAAAATGAATGAAAGCGGCGTGCTTGGTCGCTTCATCCCAGATTTTGGCAAAATCGTCGCGATGATGCAGTTCAATATGTATCATCACTATACCGTCGACGAGCACCTACTGCGTTCTATCGGAATCCTCTCTGAAATAGAACGTGGCGATATGGGAGAACAACACCCACTGGCCAATGAACTGATGGAAAATTCAGTCAATCGTGTTGTTCTTTACGTGGCCCTGCTGCTGCATGATGTGGCCAAAGGGCGACCAGAAGACCACTCTATTGAAGGTGCTAAAATTGCCCGCAAAGTCTGCCCTCGTTTGGGACTTTCTAAATCACAAACCGAACTTGTGGCTTGGTTGATCGAACAACATTTGCTGATGTCGAACATCGCTCAATCTCGCGATTTGAACGACCCGCGTACCATTTCAGATTTTGCCGCCGTCATGCAAAGCATGGATCGTATGAAGGCTCTTTTGGTGCTTACAGTTTGCGACATTAAGGCGGTTGGGCCAGAAGTGTGGAACGGTTGGAAAGGTCAACTACTTCGCACTCTCTATTACGAAACTGAACCACGCCTAACGGGTGGTTTCACTTCTATTCCCCGCAAAGAACGAATTGCGGAAGTTCGGGGCGAACTCGAAACGGCGCTTGCTGACTGGACCACAACCGATCGTAAGCGATGCATCGATTTGATGTATGATAATTATTTGATGACGGTGCCACGCGAAAACCAAATCCGCCATCTCACATTCATCCGAGACAATGACAAAGCTGGGCACAGTTTTGCCACCACGTCAGCAACGCGAGAGTTTGAGGCGGTGACTGAAATCACTCTGTTGGCGCCAGATCACCCGCGCTTGTTATCGACAATTACCGGGTGTTGCACTGCAGCGGAAGCAAACATCGTCGATGCACACATTTTTACAACCAAAGACGGCCGCGCGCTTGATAGCATTTTTATCAATCGCGCATTTGACAATGATGAAGATGAGCGACGACGTGCCGAACGTATTGGAGAAACCATCGAAGATGTTCTATCAGGCAAGTCACGCTTGAAAGATCTGTTGGCCAATCAACCGAAACCGAGCGGTCGAAAAAAGGCATTTACTGTGGAGCCATCAGTTGTCGTCAACAACAGTGCTTCAGACAAATTCACTGTCTTAGAAATTGAGGGCTTGGATCGCCCTGGCGTCTTGTCAAAAATCACAGATGCAATGGCTGACCTGTCTTTGGATATTGCATCAGCCCATATCGCAACTTTTGGCGAGAAGTTTATTGACACATTTTATGTGACCGATCTGGTTGGGCACAAAATTGTGTCTGCACAAAAACTAACAGCGATTAAGCGAAAACTGTTGTCTGCTGTGACACCTTCTGCTGACAGAAAAGCGAAACAGGTCTCATGAGTGGTCTCATTTCAAAATTCGCCACAGTTGGTGGTGCGACCATGGCCAGCCGCGTTCTCGGCTTTGCGCGCGAAGCGTTCATGGCTGCTGCATTGGGTACTGGGCCCGTGGCAGATGTGTTCTACACTTGTTTCAGGTTTCCAAACCTGTTTCGCCGTTTGTTTGCTGAAGGCGCGTTCAACATTGCATTCATTCCGCTCTTTGCAAAAGAGTTGGAAGAAGGGGGCAATGAGGCCGCTCGGAAATTCGGTCAAGATGTGTTTGCCGTTCTTGCCTCATGGTTGTTGGTGTTCACAGGCATAGCGATGCTTTCTATGCCGTTTTTGGTGGCAACAGTTGTCGCCCCCGGTTTCACTGACAATCCAGAGAAATTTGATCTAGCCGTCGTCATGACACGGATCATGTTTCCATATCTATTGTGCATGTCGCTGGTTGCCATGTTCTCCGGTATTTTGAATTCAATGCGGCGTTACTTTCTGGCAGCCATCGTTCCCGTTTTGTTGAATGTCATTCTTGTTGGCATTTTGATTTACGCCATTTGGTGGGAAACTCCGGAACGTGAGACTGGCATTTTGTTGGCTTGGGGCGTGTTCTTCTCGGGCATCGCGCAATTCTTGTTCTTGTTGTGGGGCATTCGTCGTGAAGGGATGGGTTTTAAGCTCACATTCCCAAAACTCACTGCACCCGTAAAACGGCTTATGGTTTTGATGGGTCCGGGCCTTTTGACGGGCGGTGTTTTGCAGATCAACCTGCTGATCGGGACCATCATCGCAACTGCTCAAGATGGTGCGAATGCGCTGCTCAACTATGCTGATCGGCTGAACCAGTTGCCGCTTGGTGTGATCGGTATCGCTGTTGGCGTTGTGCTTTTGCCGGAACTCTCACGCGCACTAAAATCCGGAGACCACGCAGAAGCAGAAAAGCTTCAGAATCGATCTTTGGAATTTGCACTTGCGCTCACGCTGCCCGCTGCGGTTGGGTTCATTATGATCCCAGAGGACATCGTTCGGTTGCTGTATGAGCGCGGCGAATTTGATGCGATTGCAACTGCCAAAACAGCACTTGCTCTTGCAGCCTTTGCCACTGGCCTTCCCGCCTATGTGATGATGAAAGTGTTCCAACCCGCATTCTTTGCGCGTGAAGACATGCGCACACCATTTTGGTTTTCGTGCATTATGGTGGCGACCAATATTGTTTTGTCACTGGCACTGTTTCCAACGCTGGGTCATGTGGGAATTGCGATTGCCACATCTGTTTCGGCGTGGGTAAACTTGGTTCTGCTTGTGGTGACCCAGTGGCGCCGCGGCGATTTCAAACCTGACAGATTAACTCTGCGCCGCCTGTTCATGCTGTTTGCATCAGCGATTGTCATGGGCGCATCCATTTGGGTGGCTCGCGAGTTCTTTGCGGACTTATTCATCGATGCTGGATTTCTATTCCAACTGCTTGGGACAGGTGGTTTGATTGCATTTGGGGCAACCGTTTACTTTGCAATGTGCTTTATCTCAGGTGCCGTGGATCGTGCGCAAGTGAAACGGCTCTTGCGCCGCTAAGCCAACTGCCCCATACACCCGCGCAAACATAGAAAGCTTGGGTCCACACCATGTCAAAAATCGAAGAACGCGTCTTTTCAGGCATTCAACCTACCGGCAATTTGCATTTGGGAAACTATCTCGGTGCTATCAAACGTTTTGTCCCCTTACAGAATGAATATAATTGCATCTATTGCGTGGTTGATCTTCACGCCATCACCGTGTGGCAGGATCCTGCTGAGATGGCAGCTAACATCCGCGAAGTGACCGCCGCATATTTAGCATCCGGCATCGATCCCAAGAAACACATTGTGTTCAACCAAAGCCAAGTGGCAGAGCATGCTGAACTTGCATGGGTCTTCAATTGTATCGCTCGTATGGGCTGGTTGAGCCGCATGACGCAGTTCAAAGAAAAGGCAGGCAAAGACCGCGAAAAAGCGTCTGTTGGTTTGTTCTCTTATCCAACACTTATGGCGTCTGATATTCTGACCTATCGTGCGACTCATGTTCCTGTTGGCGAAGACCAAAAGCAACACTTGGAATTAACCCGCGATATTGCGCAGAAATTTAATAATGACTTTTCGGATCGCATAAAGGAATTGTCACTTGGTGAACCCATGCAAGTGGGCGACGAAACCGTGCAAGGATATTTTCCGATAACAGAACCGTTGATAGGGGGACCAGCAGCACGGGTGATGAGCCTCCGCGACGGATCGAAAAAAATGTCGAAATCCGATCCATCTGATCTTTCGCGCATTGTGATGACCGATGATGCTGATGCTATTGCAAAGAAAATTCGTAAAGCAAAAACCGATGCTGATCCTCTACCCGAAACAGTGGAAGATCTGGAAGGACGGCCAGAAGCAGATAATCTTGTCGGGATTTATGCAGCCTTGACCGATACCGACAAAGCCAGCGTGCTAGCTGAATACGCCGGTGCACAGTTTGGAACGTTCAAACCAGCGCTTGCTGATGTGGCGGTTGAGAAAATTGCTCCAATCGCAGACGAAATGCGTCGTTTGCAATCTGACCCCACTGAAATTGATGCTGTGCTCAAGAATGGGTCTGACCGAGCACGTGAGATTGCTTATCAAACTTTGTGCGATGTAAAGGAAATCGTTGGCTTTGTTGGTGCGCGACGTTAATCTGTTTTTCGTTCTCCAAAATAGACGGCGCCTTTAAATGGTCACCAAAAGACAAGTTCGAGAAGAAGGCCATAGGCGGAAGTTTTTGGCTGTTGTTGATTCAACTCCAGAATGTGCCAAAGCCATTCACTATGCAGCACGGAGAGTTGCTGGAATCGACGCTGATTTGGTGTTGGTCTATGTAATTGAACCTGCCGACTTTCAACACTGGCTTGGTGTAGAAGATGTGATGCGCGCGGAGGCCACAACTGAGGCTGAGGCTGCGCTTGCAAAGGCAAGCCAATGGGCTGTTGAATTCGGCGGAATCACACCCGAAACAATTGTTCATGAGGGCACGCCCACTGCTGCCATTGAAGCCGTGATCGAAAATGACCCCGATATTGCATTGATGGTGTTGGCAGCGGGCGATTCCAATGATGGTCCGGGACCACTCGTTTCAGCTATTGCGGGAAGCGGCGGCGCATTTTCAATTCCAGTTACCGTTGTTCCAACAACTTTGACCGATGAAGATATTGACGATTTGGTCTAGGAATTTTTGCTTGATCAAATGTGACTTTGTGGCTCTTGATGTGAAGCCATGATCGGCCTATTTTAGAGTCATTCTAAACAAGGGTTCCAATGAACCTGTAAGGACAAACCTATGTTCATTCAAACAGAAGCCACGCCCAATCCAGCGACTTTGAAGTTTTTGCCCGGTGAAACCGTTGTGCAAGATGGCCCATTTGAATTTACGAGTGCTGAACAAGCGCAGGGCCAATCACCTTTGGCTGAAGGTCTGTTCTCAATTGAAAATGTGACCGGTGTGTTTTTTGGCTATGATTTTGTCACGGTTACAAAAAGCGATGACGCTGAGTGGCCGCATCTTAAACCCGCTATTCTTGGTGCCATCATGGAACATTACATGTCGGGCGCTCCAGTGATGGCCGGCAACGGCGTTCCAGATGCTGGCGATGGTGAAGAGTTCATTGAAGAGGGCACAGAAGAGATTGTTGAAACAATCAAAGAATTGCTGGAAACGCGTGTGCGTCCGGCTGTGGCACAAGATGGTGGCGACATAACTTTCCATGGTTTTAAACAAGGTCGTGTGTTTCTGAAAATGCGCGGTGCTTGTGCGGGTTGCCCATCGTCCACTGCAACACTTCAGCACGGCATTCAAAATCTGCTAAAACACTTCATTCCCGAAGTTGAGACCGTAGAAGCTGTTCAGTAATTGGTCGCGCTTGTGACAATCATACGCAGGGCCTAAAACCAGCGTATGATTCTCGCGATTGATACTTCTGGCCCCATCTGTTCAGCCGCATTTCTTGATTCAGGCTCTAACCAGATCGTCACGCAACGCAGCGATGACATTGGACGCGGTCATGCCGAATTATTGCTCCCGATGATTGACGAATTGATGGCTGCAAGTGAGTTGCAATGGAGCGATGTTGAAGCCGTTGGCTGCTCCACCGGACCCGGTTCTTTCACCGGACTGCGAGTTGGCCTTGCTGCTGCAAAAGGATTTGCATTTGCGCTTTCATGTCCGTGCATTGGTGTTTCCGTGTTTGAAGCGTTTAATTGCGGGCGGACCGACCCACTTTGTGTTGTCCTAAATGCCAAACGCAACGAATTCTGGCTTCAGATTTTTGACAATACCCGTGAAGAACTTGAGGACCCAAAAGCTGTTTCTCATGAACATGTTCTGGATTTCATTCCCTCCAACATCGCAGATTTGGTGGGGTCGGGGGCGCAAGACTTAGCATCACGCGATAATCGTTTTCGGATCCTGAGCGATGCGCCGTCTCCACCTATCGAAGCAATTGCTCAATTGACCAAAAATCGTATAGCGAACGCGGTCCAATTTCCTGCACAGCCGCTTTATTTACGGGCGCCTGATGCCAAACCTCAGGCAGAAATGGTGGCGTCAATCTGATGTTGGGTTTTGGAAAAAAGGAATTTGCAGTGATGGATGCCGCACCTGAGGATTACGGCGCGCTTGCTGATCTTCATTCACGACATTTTTCACGAGGCTGGTCTGCAAGTGAACTTGAAGGCTTGGCGGCGCAGTCAACCGTCACCATTTTATCGGCTCGTTTGGTTGGCAAGCCAAAAATCGCGCCGGCAGCATTCAACATTATTCGGCAAACAGACAGTGAGGCTGAAATACTCTCGATTGCCGTAGACACCACTTATCGCAGAAACGGTCTTGGCCTTCGTTTGATGCGTGAAGCCATTCGTCGCCTCCAGGCTGATCGCGTTGAAGCTTTAGTCCTTGAAGTCGACGCGACCAATGTCGCAGCAGTGTCCATGTATGAGAAACTGGGATTTGAAACCGTTGGCAATCGACCCGGATATTATGCCGCCGACAGCAAAGACCCAAATGCAAACCGTGCCACCGCTCTGGTGATGCGACTCGACCTGACTTGAGGCATCACCATGCTGGGCACCGTTAGATTTGTTCTCATCATATTCAGCATAATCGTGACCCTTATTCTGGTTTTACCACTCCAGTTGATCGCACTTGTCGCAGCACGTTTTGGCGCTCCTAAACCAGCGGGTTATTTGCCAATGATGTTTCACCGCATCGTTTTGAAACTGGTGGGCATTCGTTTGACAGTAAACGGTGAACTGCCAAAACATCGGCCTTTATTGCTGGTGTCCAATCATGTCAGCTGGCTGGACATCGTAATACTGGGCGCAGTAGCGCCCCTCTCGTTTGTGGCGAAATCTGAAATGTTAAGCTGGCCCATTTTTGGCAAAATGGCACAACTTCAACGTACCGTATTCATTCAGCGCGAACAGCGCCGACAATCTGCAAACCAAGCAAATGCAATTGCGGACCGCATGACTGCAAAAGAAATTATGGTCTTGTTTCCAGAAGGCACGACCACAGATGGAAACATGTTGGCTGCTTTCAAAACACCGTTGTTCGAGGCCGCTCGATTTGCCCTTGTCGCATCCCCTGTTGAAGAAGCTCTCGTGCAACCCGTAGCAATAGACTACAGCCACATTCATGGCCTTCCCATTGGCCGCGCAGAACGCCCCCATGTGGCATGGCCAGGCGACTTGGGCTTGGGAGAAAGCCTGATCCCAATTCTTAAGAAAGGCGCTCTGGATGTAACCGTTCATTTGAGCGACCCCATCGCTTTTACAGAACAGTCCAAGCGCAAAATTGTTTCTGCCGAAGCCTGTGAGGCCATCGGCAACATGCTTTTGAAACGTTAGACGCTCGACTCACGTTTCATAGAGGGATAAAGACAGCGCAACGAACGCTCCCACATCTATTTTCAGCGCAATGAAAGCCAATCCTATGACGCAAACCAGCACCGAAAAGAAAGTCTTCATCAAGACTTGGGGCTGCCAAATGAACGTCTATGATTCCACGCGCATGCAAGATGCGCTGGAAGCGGACGGCTATTCACACACCGATGATATGGCAGATGCGGATCTGGTATTGCTAAACACCTGCCACATTCGCGAAAAAGCTGCCGAGAAAGTGTATTCAAACCTTGGTCGTGTGCGCGCTTTGAAAAACAAACGCGCTGATACAGATCGCCCGATGTTGATCGGCGTAACTGGTTGTGTGGCACAAGCTGAAGGCAAAGAGATTTTGCGCCGCGAAAAAGCCGTTGATCTTGTGGTTGGACCGCAAACCTATCACCGCCTTCCGGAGATCGTTTCAAAAGCCAAAACTGAAGGGCGGCAAGTCGACACTGAATATGCGGTGGAAGACAAGTTTGAACATATGCCGTTGGCCACCAAAAGACAGGTTCAGGCACGGGGCGTCACTTCTTTTCTCACAGTGCAAGAAGGTTGTGATAAATTTTGTACATTCTGCGTAGTGCCTTACACGCGTGGCGCTGAGGTCTCGCGTCCACACAGTCAAATTGTCGAAGAAGCCAAATCATTGGTGGATGCCGGCGTTCGTGAAATCACTTTGCTCGGTCAAAACGTCAATGCTTGGCATGGACTTGGTCCCAAAGGCACTGAAATGCGCCTTGGTGAATTACTCTATGATCTAGCAGAAGTGGATGGAATAAAGCGCCTGCGCTATGTGACGAGCCACCCAAAAGATATGGATGATGGTCTGATCAATGCCCATCGCGATCTCGACGTTTTGATGCCTTATCTGCATCTTCCCGTTCAGGCCGGATCTGACAAGATATTGAAATCCATGAATCGCAGCCATACGGCGGCAGAGTATGTGGACATTATCCAACGTGTTCGCGAAGCGCGTCCTGACATTGCCATTTCAGGTGACATGATTGTTGGCTTTCCCGGTGAAACAGATAAAGATTTTGAGGCGACAATGGAAATTGTGCGTCAGACAAATTATGCGTCTTGCTATTCGTTCAAATATTCCATTCGCCCCGGAACACCCGGCGCAGAAATGGAAAATCAAGTTGATGAAGATGTGAAATCAGAACGCCTGCAAAGACTGCAAGCTTTGTTGTTTGAACAACAACAAGCGTTCAACAAAGGGTGCATCGGCAAAACAATTGATGTGTTGCTTGAGAAAAAAGGCCGCGAAGCGGAACAGTTGATTGGCCGTTCGCCTTGGTTGCAAAGCGTCGTCGTTCCGTCGCATTGTGGAACTATTGGCGATACGGTTACAGTGAAGATCATCGACAAAAACACCAACAGCCTCATTTCCGAAGCTGTATAATCCTAAAGGGATACACATTTGAGCCAGACTGACGATTTGCCCGATTTCATCAAGAAACCTTCTGCAAAGTCTTCCAAAACCAAGACTCAGAAACCTGAAGAAAGCGGTGCGTCCGACATGGTTCATGTGGCGATTATCTATGATGATAATCATCGCGCCCAAGCCTTGTTTGGACAGTATGATGAACATCTCGCAATCATTGAGCGCGACTTACACCTTGAGGCTGCCGCACGCGGAAACGAAGTCAACCTTCGCGGTTCTGCAGTTGCCACAGATCAAGCACGCCGTGTTTTAGATGCTCTTTATATTCGCATTGAAAATGGCGAAGAGATTGCGTCAGGTGACGTGGAAGGTGCCATACGCCAAGCCATTGCTACGGACGCGCAAATGACGTTGCCAGCACTCAGCGAAATTGGTTCGAAAAAAGGCAAACTCGCCATGGCGGGAATTTCCACCGCCAAGAAAACGATACACGCCCGCACCCCAACACAAGACGCTTACATCCGCGCGATGGACCGCGCTGAAATGGTGTTTGGTACGGGACCAGCCGGCACTGGTAAAACATATCTTGCGGTTGCCTATGCAGCTTCGCTTTTAGAGCGCGGTGCGGTTGATCGTATTATTTTATCTCGTCCCGCTGTGGAAGCTGGCGAACGCCTTGGCTTTCTCCCTGGTGATATGAAAGAGAAAGTGGACCCCTATTTGCGTCCACTTTACGATGCGCTTTACGATATGATGCCCGGCGACAAAGTAGAACGCGCGATCACGTCAGGCGTGATTGAAATTGCGCCACTGGCATTCATGCGCGGGCGTACATTAGCCCATGCTGCTGTTATTTTGGACGAAGCACAAAACACCACGTCCATGCAGATGAAAATGTTTTTGACCCGGCTTGGTGAAGGTTCAAAAATGATCATCACCGGTGACCCAAGCCAGATCGATTTACCCAATGGTCAAGTTTCCGGTCTTGTGGAAGCGTTGGACATTCTCAAACCTGTTGACGGTATTATCTCTGTTACGTTTACCGCTAAAGATGTGGTGCGCCATAAATTGGTTGGTCGCATTGTGGAAGCTTATGACCATGCCGGACAAGAGCGGAATGATTATCGGTGACAGAGAATGTTGCAACCCTAACAGTTGATTTTTCGCTTCAATCAGGCAGTTGGCCCGATCAGACAGAACTGGCGATCCTGCTTGATACCGTAATGAGTTCAGCAAGTGCTCATTGTCCGTTTGATATGCCAAGCGGTGCGGAGGTCAGTGTTGTCTTTTGCGATGATGCCAATATTCAGACTTTGAACAATGAATTTCGTGACGAAGACAAACCAACCAATGTGTTGTCGTTTGCCAGCAACGACGGTTTGGAATTGAAATCATGGTCTCCGCTCTTGGGTGATATAATTCTGGCTCAAGAAACGATTGAGCGCGAAGCAGACACTCAGTCAAAGACGTTTAAGGATCATTTGACTCATCTACTGGTGCATGGATTTTTACATTTGGTAGGCTATGACCATATGAATGATGAAGACGCTGAAGTGATGGAAAATATGGAGCGAAAAATTCTTGCCTCTCTAAACATTGCCGATCCCTATTTAGAAGCCTAAATTGCGAATCGATGGAGATATCGCACCGCTCATGAACGAAAAAATTGCAGAGAAAACTGTCCAAGCTTCTTCACCTGAAAGCTCAAGCGGCAGTTCGTCCGACATCAATCCTGATCAAAACCCGATTGAACAGAATCGCTCTCTTGTTGTTCTCGAAAAACAAGACCGCGATGAAGGCTGGTTTGCACGCTTTATGATCCGTTTTGGCCTGCGATCTGGCAGTTCTTTGCGCGATGATTTGAACGAAGCACTGTCTGGCGAGGGGGAAGCAGGAGATGTGTTCTCTCCCGAAGAACGCGCCATGCTTCAGAATATTTTGCGCCTTCGGGAACGCCGTGTGGAAGATGTGATGGTGCCGCGGGCGGAGGTTCATTCTGTCGATCTATCCACGCCTTTAGGTGATCTTTTACAGACTTTCGAAGATACCGGTCATTCTAGGCTTCCGGTTTACGATGATTCCCCCGACGACCCGCGTGGGATGGTTTTGATCAAAGACTTATTGCTGCATATAACCAAAGTGTCCGGCAAAGGTGCCCGCAAAAACAGCGACGGCTACAAGACACTGGATTTGTCAAAAGTTGACCTCAATGTAACTTTGGCCAAGCTCAACGTGATGCGCAAAGTCCTGTTTGTTCCCCCCTCCATGTTGGCGTCTGACTTGATGGCACGCATGCAAGCCACGCGCACGCAGATGGCTTTGGTGATTGATGAATATGGTGGAACGGACGGCCTCGTGTCTTTGGAAGATATTGTTGAAGAGGTTGTTGGCGAAATCGAAGATGAGCACGATGAAGATGAAGACGCCCTGATCGAAGACCTGGGCGAAGGACGCTGGAATGTAGACGCACGTGTTGAGTTGGAAAAGCTGCAAGAAATAATCGGGAAGAGTTTCGACCCCGGAGAGCTGGCCGACGACATGGACACGGTTGGTGGATTGGTGTTTGCTCTTGCCGGCCATGTGCCGGTGCGTGGTGAAGTGATCATCGGGCTGGCTGGATTCGAATTTAGAATTCAAGACGCTGACCCTCGTCGTGTGAAGCAAATCCAGATTGTGCAAATCAGCCAAAGGGAAAAGCGCCGAAAAACGGCAGCGACTTCCGCTGGCTCGAAAGTTGAGGACAAAATCTAGTGTCCAATGCCGAAAGCGGCCAAGAGATAGAGCGGCTTATCCAACTGTTGGCCAGATTACCTGGTCTGGGGCCACGTTCCGCGCGCCGTGCAGCTTTGCACCTTATCAAGAAAAAAGAAGCCCTGATGGAACCATTGGCTGGGGCCTTGAGCGATGCGGTTGAGGCCGTTGGCATTTGTGACACGTGCGGAAATATCGATACTGCGAACCCCTGCAAGTTGTGCACAGACCATCGTCGTGACAATTCAACGATCATCGTTGTGGAAGACGTGTCAGATCTTTGGGCGCTGGAACGAGCTGGCGAAATGAATGTGGCTTACCACGTTTTGGGCGGCACGCTTTCCCCCCTTGATGGCGTTGGCCCCGAGGACCTGACAATCGCACAGTTGGTGGATCGCGTTGCCAAGGGTGAAGTCAAAGAAATCATCATCGCTGTCAACGCGACCGTCGAAGGTCAAACAACTGCCCATTACCTCACGGATCAACTGGATGGATTTGGAGTAAACGTTTCTCGTCTCGCACACGGTGTTCCTGTGGGTGGAGAGCTCGACTATTTGGATGAAGGTACTCTGAGCGCTGCTTTGCGCGCGCGCACAAAATTTTAGGTTTTGCGTGTGAGGATCAGCATTAGGGCACCTGCGACCAAACCCCAAAACGCCCCTGATATTCCAAAAAGAGTAATGCCAGAAGCGGCCGCCATGAACGTGACGGCTGCAGCAGGACGTTGTTCTTCATCTTTAAATGCACCGAGAACAGCGACCGAAAATGCGCCAATCAAGGCCAGTCCCGCAACGGCTTCGATTAATATCCCTGGAGCCAATGAAACGAAAGCGGTCACCACACCAGCCAACAGGCCAAACACGATGTATGTGAACCCACAGACAATTGCGCTTGTGTAACGTTTAGCTGGGTCCGATCCTGCATCTTCACCTGCTAGCATTGCAGCTGTGATAGCTGCCAAATTAACCGCATGACTGCCCAACACTGCGAAAACACCTGAGAATAAACCCGTGGTCCAAAGCAAGGGGCCAGTTTTGGTTTCGTAGTTGTTGGCTCGCAGGACAGCTAAGCCAGGTATATTTTGAGATGCCATTGTCACCACGAACAGTGGCAATGCGATCCCTAGAATAGATTCCAGATTGAAAGTTGGCACAACAAAAGCTGGCGCTGGGACAACTGCCGCCGTTAGCTTTTCATGCCACCCGATCGGAAGGTCAACGCCAAAAACCATCACACCAACAAACGCGACAAGCGCTGCTGGAATGCCCAGAAAGCGGTTGATTTGATTTCCCGCAACCCAAGCCAGAAGAATTGGCAAACCAAACCATGGATTGAACGCTATCGCTTTGAACGGCGCTAAACAAAGCGACATTAAAATTCCTGCCAACATGGCATTGGCAAGAGAATCTGGAATGGCTTCAACTGCCTTTCCAAAAGGCCGCCACAGACCTGAGAGAACAATCAATATCGCGCAAATGAGAAATGCACCAACCGCTGCTGAAAACCCGCCTTCACTACTGCCTGAGATTGCCAAAAGCGCGGCACCGGGCGTGGACCACGCAACGCTGACTGGCATTTTGGTTCGAACACTTAAAACAATGCCGCACAGGCCCATCGCAATTGCAGCAGCCATTAATCCCGATGCCGCTTCCACCTCGCTGGCGCCAACACCGCGCAGGCCTTGGAGAACCACAGCAAAGGATGAAGCAAAACCGACGAATGCGGCGAGCACGCCCATGAAAACTGATTGTGGGGTCAGATCACGTAGCATTTGCCCGACTCAATAGTGAGGTGGACGCGTGTTTTCATGCCCACCGGGTCCAGTTTCTTCGACTTCGGTCAATCGATCACGAAACCGCAACATTGCTTTTTTGAGACCGTCGATTTCCGACCATTGTTCTTTGACAACGTCCGAAAGACTTTCGATTTCACTGGCTTGGTGGGCGCAAAGCTCTTCCAGAGTCTCGATGCGCTTCTCTAGTTTTTCAGCACTCATTGAATATGACTGTTCCAGCTGCACTTCGATCAACACTGCCTGTGATTGCGACACAAGTCGAGCAAAACAGTCTTATGCAGAGAAAGCAGGCGGCAGCTTAAGATTCACCGCTTTGTTCATCTGCCTCAGATGCATCACCGGCATCTTCAGGCTGTGCTACATCTTCAAACTTAGGTCCGCCCTTGGCCACACCCACCATGGCAGGACGCAAAATGCGTTCTCCAATCGTGTAACCTTCCTGAACAACCTGCTGCACAGAATTATTTGGAACTTCGGGATTCGGCATTTCAAACATCGCTTGGTGCTTGTTTGGGTCGAACTTCTCACCTTCAGGATTGAATTTTTTCACACCAGCATTGTCGAGTGCTTTCAACAATTCCCGTTCCGTCATTTCAACGCCTTCAATCAAAGCCTTGAACTCGTCTGAACCGGATTCGCGTTTAT
Organism: uncultured Rhizobiaceae group bacterium; assembly: GCA_938030645.1. GTDB lineage: Bacteria > Pseudomonadota > Alphaproteobacteria > Rhizobiales > Rhizobiaceae > Pseudahrensia. The sequence continues at coordinate 2,733 of CALHHQ010000112.1, read as the reverse complement.
CGGCAGGAACAGCCTGAATGGCCCGCTGTAAATTGTCACCCACGCCCAACAGATCGCGGGCAAAACCTGCAACAGCATAAGAGCGCGTGTCAGACATTTCACGCGCGGTGCGTTTGCGCAGGTTGTCCATTTCGGCAACCGTACGCAGCATTTTGTCCTTCATCTCTTCGTTTTCAGCTTTCAGCTTGTCGAGAAGAGCCAGAATAGTTGCCGGGTCGTTAGGGTCGGCTTCAGGTTCGTTGGCAGCTTCTTCTTCAGCTGCATCCATTTCAGCCTGCTCTTCTTCTTCCAAGCGCGCTTCTTCTGCTTCTAGATCATCAAAAAGAGCGTCTTCTGGAGTGCGGTTTCCCGACATGTTTCACCTGTAAAAACATAAAAAGAGATCGACGGGCATATCGGACTTATCGCCCAAAAAATCAAGAACCAATCGAGAAAAAACGACTACGACAAAATGCGGCTGACCACCTGTGCTGTATAATCGACCATGGGCACAATCCGCGCATAGTTGAGCCGTGTAGGCCCAATGACACCCACAGCGCCGATAATTCTTTGATCGCTGTCTCGATAGGGTGCCACAACGACGCTGGATCCAGAGAGTGAAAACAATTTGTTTTCTGACCCGATGAAAATTTTTACACCTTCACCTTCTTCTGCCAGATCCAGAAGTTGCATCAAGCCTTCTTTGGTCTCCAACTCATCGAATAGGTGACGCAAACGCACCAGATCTTCTTGCGCTGTGATACTCTCCAGCAGGTTTGATCGACCACGAACGATCAATTGCGGTTGATTGTTAGATGTCGCGCCCGCCCATGTGGCCAAGCCTTGATCAACCAAAGTCTTCGACAGTTCGTCCAACTCGGTTTTCGCCGACATCAATCGCGCAGATATAGCTGTGCGCGCTTCACTCAATGTCCGGCCCGCGATATGTGCGTTGAGATAGTTGGACGCTTCCACAAGAGTTGAAGCAGACAGACCGGGTGGCAAATCAAGAATGCGATTCTCAACATTGCCATTCTCTCCCACCATCACCACCAGCGCTTTGGTGGCTTCCAAACGCACGAATTCAATATGCTTCAAACGCACATCTGCTTTTCCAGCGATTACAAGACCGGCACCTTGAGTTAAACCAGACAGCAATTGGCTGGCTTGGGTGAGCATGGAATCCACCGTCTCACCTTGAGCGGCATCTTTCACTTTGGCATCAATTCCTGAACGTTCTTGCGCTGTGAGATTGCCAATCTCCATAAACCCGTCGACGAAATATCGAAGACCTTGTTCGGTGGGCAATCTTCCAGCGCTCACATGGGGGGCATAGATAAGGCCCAGATGCTCCAGATCAGACATCACATTGCGAATTGAAGCGGGGGACAACGCAATTGACAACTGTCGAGATAAATTGCGGGAACCCAGTGGTTCACCCGTTTCCAAATATGTCTCGACAACCGTCCGAAAAATTTCTCGGCTGCGATCATCCAGACTTTCGATATGCTGGAAATGGTTTGGCGGTAAAGACGCTGTCATAACCCTAATATAGGAATGAAGGTGGCCATCCTGCAATGGGGTAAATCAACCACTAGCGTCTAACTCGTTAGAGGTCTAAAAGACGACAAATTCCAATTCGTGAGACTCACATGAGACCTTCCAAACGTGCCTTAGATGAAATGCGTGCTGTGACACTTGAACGTGGTTTTTCCAAACATGCAGAAGGATCTTGCTTGATCAAATTTGGCGACACTCATGTGCTTTGCACAGCTTCTCTGGAAGATCGTGTTCCACCGTGGTTGCGTGGCGGTGGAAAGGGTTGGGTGACAGCGGAGTACGGCATGCTGCCTCGCTCCACGGGATCACGCATGCGCCGCGAAGCATCTTCAGGAAAACAGTCCGGGCGCACCCAAGAAATTCAACGTCTCATTGGCCGTTCACTTCGTGCCGTTGTTGATATGGAAGCTCTTGGAGAACGCCAAATCTCGCTTGATTGCGATGTGATTCAAGCTGATGGCGGAACACGCACTGCGTCGATTACTGGAGCATATGTTGCATTGAAAGAATGCCTTGATTGGATGCAAGCGCGCTCAATGATTGGCGGCAATGTGTTGAAAGACAATGTGGCAGCAATTTCTTGCGGCATTTATAACGGGCAGCCCGTACTTGATCTCGATTACGACGAAGATTCCGAGGCGGAGACTGACGCAAATTTCGTCATGACTGGTTCTGGCGGGATTGTGGAAATTCAGGGCACTGCAGAAGCCGACCCATTCAGTGAGGATGAGTTTGGAAAACTCATGGGTCTTGCCAAAAAAGGCATTGGTGAATTGGTCAGTTTGCAAAACCTGTCGGCCTAAAAATGCGCAAGCTTGATACCAAAGAGATCATTCTGGCCACTCATAATTATGGCAAGCTGCGCGAAATGCGTCAGCTGATGGAGCCCTTTGGTTTCAAGATCACGTCTGCGGGCGAACGTGGGCTTCCGGAACCGGCAGAGGAAGGCACTACATTCGAAGAGAACGCCTATACCAAAGCATGGGCAGCAGCAGAAGCTACAGGCATGGTTGCGCTTTCCGATGACAGCGGATTGAGCGTTGATGTACTTGATGGTGCGCCAGGTGTTTACACCGCCGACTGGGCTGAAAAAGAAGATGGCTCGGGTCGCGATTTTGGCATGGCGATGCAGAAAGTTGAGACAGCACTTGTCGAAAATGGTGCCGTTGAAACATCGCAACGTTCCGGCGCTTT
>CALHHQ010000111.1 GCA_938030645.1 uncultured Rhizobiaceae group bacterium | reverse complement strand
ATCCGTTTGCTGACAATCAGATCACGTTTTCAAATGCCGAAGGCGTGAACCGCAACGACACAATCGTCGCTGATGACTCAGGTGTCTATATGAACGGAAAATACGGTTACGATACTCTAATTGGCGGAGATGGAGACGATTATCTTGTTGGTGGAACGCTGGCGGATACGCTCACTGGTGGTGACGGTCGTGACACGTTCTTGCTCAAAGTAGGTGATGGTTTGGACACGATCACAGATTTTCAGGCAGGTGCAGATGGCGATCTTATGGTGATCGCCAACAACCCACATGTTGCGTCATTCGAGGACCTTTATTTCTACGAACGAGACGGTGAATTGCGTGTCAGGTTTGGGGCAAACGCCACAGCAATTTTGGAAGGCGTGAGTCTAGAAGATTTGACTGCAGATAATTTTGCATTTGATCCCGATGGAACTTTCACTGCTGAAAACTACTATGGCAGCGACTTTGAAATCGTGGTCTAGCGCGCTACTTCTCGGTGAGTTTCAACTCAATGCGTCGGTTTTTATTCCGCGCCTCTTGGGTGTCTTCCAAATCAAGCGGCTGGAATTCACCGAATCCAGCTGCCACCAAACGTTTGGCTGGCACGCCTTGATCAATCAGATATTTAACGACGGATGTCGCACGGCCCGAAGACAATTCCCAATTGTCACGATAACGACCATTCCCGGCTAAGGGGATATTATCGGTGTGGCCATCAACACGAAGTACCCAATCGATCTCTGCAGGAATTTCATTCCCGAGTTCGACCAGAGCTTTCGCAAGCTTTGTCATTTCGCCGAGCCCAGCTTGGTTTAGTTGTGCGCCACCAGATGGGAACAAGACTTCCGATTGAAAAACAAATCTGTCACCGACCACTCGAATGTCTTCACGGTTTCCAAGAATATCGCGCAGACGTCCGAAGAAATCAGACCTGTACCGATTAAGTTCCTGAACACGTTGAGCCAAAGCCACGTTGAGGCGTTTCCCCAAGTCAGAGATTTTAGTGGTGCTTTCTCTGTCTTTTTTCTCAGACACATCCAATGCATCTTCCAAAGCTGCGATCTGTTTGCGAAGGGCTGATATCTGCTGGTTGAGCAGTTGCACTTGGCTCAAAGCGCGGTTGCTGATTTTCTTCTCTTCATCGAGCGTTTTAGAGAGTGCTCCCGCTCTTTCTTCCGCAGCACCGGCGGCACCAGCACCTTGATCAAGCAGAGCTTGCAATCGAGACCGTTCCGATTTCGAAGCATCCAAACTGGCGGCAAGGGACTTAAGTTGGTCGTCTAAATCTTGTTTTGATGATTTCTCCAAAGCCAGCAGCTCGGTCAGTTCATTCAACTGGCTGTTCAGCCGATTGAGCACCGTGTCTTTGCCGGAAATTTCTTGGCTTAACAAAAACTGTGCCAGCACAAAGACTGACAATAAAAACATGATCGCGAGCAAAAGTGTTGAGAGGGCATCAACGAAGCCGGGCCAATAATCGACACCAGATCCACCACGCCGACGTGATCGCGACTTACTCATCTTTTAAGCTTTCACTCGCATCTAAAAGCCATCCTTGGGAGTATTGCGTGTGTTTGGCAATTTTTTAGCGCCGCCGGTGGCCGAAATATTTTTGTTCAACTGTTCCAACAGTTTTTTCACGTCTTCTTGGTTCTTACCTTGGTCTTCAACCCAGTCACGAATGAGTTGCTGCTCGCTCCGCATGTGTTTGACCAAGCCTTGAATACCTTCCGCCAGCGAAGCCATCGCCGCTGTGGTGCGCGCGCCTCCACCTCCTTCACGAACCTGAGCCGCAATGCGTTCCATTGCTTCCGTCACATCCTGACCACCCGCAGCTGCTTTCGCAAAATCACCGCTCACATCAGTGACTGATGACAACCAGTTTTCAAGTTCGAGGTAAAATCTATTTTGAGCCTGACCAGATTGCAGATCCAAAAACCCGAGCACCAAGGAACCAGCCAGACCAAACAAAGATGACGAAAACGCGGTGCCCATGCCATCGAGTGGTGCCTTCAATCCGCCTTTCAGCGCATCCAAAACATCGTTGGCATCGCCTGACCGCGGGTCGAGAGAACCAATCGTATCGCCAATCGAACCAATGGTGGCGAGCAAGCCCCAGAAAGTGCCCAAAAGGCCCAAGAACACAAGAAGGCTGATCAGATAACGCGAAATGTCACGGCGTTCATCGAGCCGGTTTCCAATAGAATCCAAGATCGACTGAGTGGATCCAGTTGAGAGCGCAACATCTGCGGAATTATCACCCAAAAGGGCTTCCATAGGTGCAAGAAGAACAGGTTTGCGTTTCCGTTCACCAGCATCACCGCGCCTGAACGAGTTGACCCACGCCACTTCCGGCATCAAACGAATGACCTGCATAAAGGCAAGCAAAATACCGACAGCCAAAACACCAAGAATGAGACCGTTCAGTCCTGGGTTCGTGGAAAACGCTGACCAGATTTGCCGATAGAGAATAAATGCGAGGAACCCCACCAATACGGTGAAGATAAGCATCGAGAACAGATAGACACGAGGGGATGACAATTTGTGTGGATCATATTCCCGTGCCATGCGTCGCATCTCCCGTAGCGCATTGAAATAATTTCCATACGCAAGCTGTTAGGCCAATCAAGTGCAGCCCAGACTTCAATTCTCCCAAATTGAATTCCTGCAAATCACTGCAGCTGCAATCTATGCCAATTTAGCGTAAGTTGAAAACAGTAATGCGCACAAATCGTGACGTATCGGAATGATATGCGAATTAGGGTAAATTGCGATTATGTTTTCGAAGACTGCAAGGCTTCAGGCAGCGGCTGATTGATGATGCCGCGTAATTTGGCATGCACAGTCTCGTTCCCAGCGACAACACGGCCTGTTTCGTACATCGAAGCCTTCGGATCAGGTTCAGAAGCAAATCCACCCGCTTCACGCACCATCAACAAACCAGCGGCCATATCCCAGGCCTCCAAGCCACTTTCATAATATCCGTCGAACCGACCCGCAGCCACATAAGCAAGATTAAGCGCTGCTGACCCCGTTGCACGAATGCCAGCGACTTTGCTCATGATGTTTCTCTGGTGAAACAGCGCAACGCCATGACCACGTTTGTTCAACGCAGGAACACCTGCTCCAATGACGCACTCGTCCATATCTGTTCGAGCAGCAACACGAAGGCGCCTGTCGTTTAAAAAGGCACCCCGCCCTTTTTCGGCGGTAAACAGCTCTTCGGTTGCCGGGTTGTAAATAACGCCAGCAATCAATTGCCCGTGGCTTTCGAGCGCGACGGAAACTGCAAAATGAGGGTTTGAATGCAGGAAGTTGGTCGTTCCATCCAACGGATCAATGATCCAACGATGTTCAGAGCCCGTGTCGATGACCCCGCCCTCCTCCATAAGAAAGGAATATCCCGGACGCGCTTTGTTTAAGGCGTCGCGCAATGTCTTTTCAGCTTTGATATCGGCTTCAGAAACAAAATCGCCTGGCCCTTTTAATGAGACCTGCAGGTTTTCAAGCTCGTTGAAATCGCGCGTGAGCGATCGGCCTGCCTTGGTTGCTGCTGCAACCATAACGTTGATGAGAGCTGAACGAGCCATTGAATTTCCTAGAAAGAGATTTGCTTAAGAACAGGTCTAGCTGTCGGCGCGACGCACATAAGTAATTTCGTTGGTTTCAACGATAATTTTTTCGCCCGCTTCGATGAAAGGTGGCACCATCACTTTGATGCCATTGTCCATCACGGCAGGTTTGTAAGATGACGACACTGTTTGTCCTTTGACAACAGGATCGGCTTCAATGATTTCCAGTGTGACAAAATCTGGAAGCTTCACACCAATCGGACGCTCATCGTACATCTCAACGGTAATTTGCATGCCATCTTGTAAGAAAGCAGCGCGGTCACCGACAAACTCTGTTTGCAGTTCCAACTGCTCGTATGTGGTCGTGTCCATAAAAACAAGCATGTCACCCTCAGCATAAAGATACTGAAAATCCTTTTGCTCAAGACGGACTTTTTCAACGGTTTCGGACGCGCGAAAACGCTCATTTAACTTGGTGCCATCAATCAGGTTTTTCATTTCCACCTGATTAAAAGCTCCGCCTTTACCAGGCTTAACAGCATTGGTTTTAACGGCGACCCAAAGACCACCTTTGTGCTCAACCACATTGCCGGGTTTAATTTCATTGCCATTGATTTTCATGGGCGCGGGCCTGCTTGTCTGTCAGAAAGTAAATATTCGAGATCTTGTAGCCGGAGAGTTTTCCATCAAGGCCTCTACCGTGTCGTTGAACACACTTTCGACTTGGGTTCAAGAACCAGCGCGCTTTGTCAGTCTGTTGGCCAAATCAATGGCACGTTGTTTGTTGATTTTCGACAGTGTCGCAAACCTGCGATCCATCACGCTGTCAGAAAACCCTGCACGTCGCGCAACCACATGCCATGCGCCAGCTCTCACATCATCAGCCTTTGTGCCGATGCCGAAAGAATACATACGTGCCAAACGATTTTGCGCAATCACGTTTCCTTTTGAAGCCGCTCGTGAAAACCAAAACAAAGCGCGTTTCTCACTTTTTTCACCTCCGCGACCATTCGCATTCCAAATACCCAGCTCCACCTGCGCCGTGTCAAAGCCATTATTCGCTGACTTTTCCAACCAAACCCGTGCTTTTTCATCGTCGTTAAATGCAACGCCTTGCGCCTCGGCATAGATTTTAGACAAAGCATATTGGGCATCTGCCAATCCTGCTTCAGCTGCTTTTTCATACCAAGGCAAAGCCGACTTGAAACCTGACCAAGTGGGGCGTCGCGCTGTCATAATTTGCGCCAGATTAAACTGAGCCCGCGTATGACCACTTTCGGCAGCCTTGCGCAGGAAACTCTCGCCGGCAATTTTGTCTTCTTTCACCGTCAATCCACGCAGCAGCATATTGCCATAGATAAACTGCGCTTCACGATTTCCAGCATTTGCTGCGAACTCGTACCATTGGGCGGCTTTTTTGCGATCACGAGCCACGCCAAACCCATTCCAGTACAGTTCACCTATAAGTGTTTGCGCTGCAGGATCACCACTGTCGGCCAAAGGCAAAGCCAAGTTAAGTGCCGTCAAATAATATCCCCGTTGATAGGCACCAAAAGCAATTTCACCCGGCGTTGCAGTCTTTGTTTCCGCTTCTGCGGTATCCGCCCCGCGACCCGCAACAATTGGTCCATCCAAGCTGGGCCCTTTTAGAGGTTCGGTATACTTTTGGGTTGGCTTTGCCTGACCATGAACGAAACCCGTGCTTAACGGTTGCACAAGAAAGACAACAGAAATCGCTAGAAAATTAGCCTTCAAAAATTTCAAATTGGGGAGCATGTTCATCCAATAACCTATTCACATCGCCAATGCGCTGCGAAATCTCTGCAACAGTAGCATGTCTGTCTTCGCTCGAGAAAATGGCTTTCTCAAGAGCAACAAAGTCAGCACCCGTCTTGGCAACTTCAACAGCGCTTTCTAAGCTATTTCCGCCCAACAATATGCAAGGGATCTCCACCATAGATGACCACCAATTTGCCAGATCAACATTTTTAGGGTGCGGCTCAGGACGAATGTCTCCACCCGGTTTGCCAAACATCAAATAATCGGGCTGTAATTCGCCAAGTACCAAAGCGTTATGGCGCGTTTTCACATTGCCGACACCCACCATCATTTGCGGTGAATATTTATCCATTGCTTCACGCACAACATCTGGGTCTTGGCCAAATTGCATGCCATCCGCACCGACACGCCCAGCAACACGGGTTTGTGTGACCACAATAACAGCAATGCCAAGTTCTTGAGCCGCACTGACAACAGGTGAGATCAAAGACTGAAACTCGACTTCGTCCAAGTCAGCTGCATCGAATACAATACTTGCGATATCACCCGAACTTAGAACTTCTGTCGGGCGATCACCCAACAAAGAAGCATTTTTTCCAGTGACGACCAGCACTAGGCGACAACGGCTCGAAGGATCGACATGGGAGTCCGCTGACGATGTGTTTAAAGACTTTTCAGACATGAAAACGACATAAGCTGCCGTGACTGCAGACACAAGCCTTGGCAATCAATCGCATTCTAACAAAAATTCTAAATCGAAAGGAAAAGAAACGCGTGACAGTTCAACTTAGAACGCAGAACTCGGGTTTCTGAATCAATTGCCGTTCAAACGGGCAATTTCATCCTTCAAACGCAATTTCTCACGCTTGAGTTCCAAAAACTCGATATCATTGGCTGATGGACTTGCGCGCAATCCCGCAAGTTGATCTTCCAAAGACTGATGTTTTTGGTGAAGTTGTTGGATATGTGCATCGACAGACATGAGCGACCTCTTGTTCGTGTTATCCTACATTGAAAAAGTGTCACAGATCATCATAAGTGTCGATATCTAAACCACCATTGATTTTATCGCTGTGGAACAGCTAGAACCTCGGTTCCATTGTGAAGGGGATGTTATGGAAGACGACCAAGACAGTGCTGAATTGCGTGTAAGGCTGGCCCGCCTGCAGCTGGAGCACGATGATTACCATACCGCTATCGAAGCTATGGTCGCGCAAAACTGTGACCCGCTGAAAGTGCAACGCATGAAAAAGAAAAAACTGCGCTTGAAGGATGAGATCATAAAACTGTCTTCGCACGTTATTCCGGACATAACAGCATGAGCGAATCAAAAGCCCCTCAAAGCGACGTAGCCATTGTGATGGGCAGTCAGTCGGACTGGGTCACAATGAAAAATGCGGCGGACACATTAGACGCGCTAGGTGTTTCTTACACTTCCAAAATCGTCTCTGCGCATCGCACTCCAGATCGTTTGGTCGAATTTGCCAAATCAGCCCGTGATGACGGTTTCAAGGTAGTTATTGCTGGTGCAGGCGGTGCTGCTCACCTTCCCGGTATGATCGCTTCCATGACACCGCTTCCCGTATTTGGCGTCCCGGTTCAATCAGCCGCTCTTTCAGGAAATGACAGTCTTTTGTCCATCGTCCAAATGCCCGCAGGGATTCCAGTTGGTACTCTCGCCATTGGCAAAGCAGGTGCGGTCAACGCCGCCCTTTTGGCTGCGGCAGTTCTTGCCTTAAGCAGTGATGAACTAGCACAAAAACTTGACGAATGGCGAACAAAGCAAAGCAATTCCGTTGCTGAAGAACCCCATGACTAATCAAGCACCACTGCCCGTAAACGCCACAATCGGTATTCTTGGAGGCGGACAACTGGCCCGCATGTTGGGTGCTTCAGCTGCTAAACTCGGTTTTCGAACCGTATTTCTGGAACCAGGCCAAGATGCACCCGCATCGCAGACTTGCAACGCGCAAATCATCGCTGAATACGATGATAAAACCGCTTTGAAAGAGCTGGCCAGTCAGTGTGATGTCATCACTTATGAATTTGAAAATGTGCCGGCTTCCGCTGCAGAATTCATCACAAACAACAATACCTTGTACCCGCCAACGATCGCGCTTGAGACGTCTCAAGACAGGTTGTTGGAAAAGACATTCTTGCGCAGCAACGGAATTGAAGTTGCACCGTTTGAAAACATTGAGACCGCAGATGATCTATCCAAGGTTCTCAAAGCACTAGATGGTGGCGTCTTGAAAACAAGACGCTTTGGATATGACGGCAAAGGACAACGTGTGTTCAAAAATGAACTATGCGATGCTCCAGCAAAAGTAATTGAGGAAATGGGTGGCGGGCCGTTTGTCTTAGAACAACTCATTGCTTTTAAAAGCGAATTTTCCATAATTGCCGCACGCAATGTTAGCGGAAAAGTTGTTGCATACGACCCCGCCACCAACGTCCATGAGAATGGAATTTTGCGACAATCAACAGTTCCAGCATCGCTTGACGACAATACCATCGCACGCGCAAAGGGTGTCGCAGAAAACGTTCTGAACGCACTCAATTATGTTGGCGTGATTGGAATAGAGTTTTTTGAAACTGATGATGGTTTGCTGGTCAATGAATTTGCACCGCGTGTTCACAATTCCGGCCATTGGACAGAAGAAGTTTGCGCTACATCGCAATTCGAACAGCATATCAGAGCCATCACAGGCCTGCCTCTGGGTTCCGTACAACGACATCACGATTGCAAAATGGGCAATTTATTGGGCAGCGAAGCCGACGATATTGCGCATTTGTTGGAAAATTCGAATGTCAGCGTCACCCTCTACGGAAAATCGCAGTCTCGCGAAGGGCGCAAAATGGGGCATTTTACGGAGTTGCTGGATATCACATCCTGACCTTAGTTTCTTACTGAAACGCCAGTTTAGGCTGGACAACATCAGGTCTATTTGCTAACTGCACCACACGATTGGCCTTTAGTCGGGTCAAATTGAAGGTTGAACATCGCTCAGCGGTTCCATTTGGATAGACCTCTCTTCGCAAATTGATACAAACAAACCGAAACGGAAAAGCCCGTGCAAGTCGTCGTACGTGACAACAATGTTGAACAAGCCCTCCGCGCTCTGAAAAAGAAACTTCAGCGTGAAGGCGTATTCCGCGAAATGAAATTGCGGAACTTCCATGAAAAGCCATCTGAAAAACGTGCTCGCGAAAAAGCTGAAGCTGTTCGCCGCTCACGCAAACTTGCTCGCAAGCGCGCGCAACGCGAAGGCTTGATCCCAGGCAAAGCGCCTCGCTAATTGCTTGAGACCTTCAACCCCGCGTTGATAGTTAGATAATTTGGAAGTCAGGGTAATCAGCTTGCGCGGGTTGCCCTTTTTTTCGTTGAAGTTAAATTTCACCAAATTGTCATCGCATTTTCGTGCAAATTTAATCGCAGGAAATTTTAGGCTGGAACTCATATGTTATCCCAAATCGCATTCGTAAAAACTGCGTTCGGAACAGGCTTGATTGCCTTGTCATTGGCAGCATCCGGCTGTGTAGCTAACAGCCCCACTGCTGGTCTGACATTTGAAAAAGATCAAGGCTCTTCTGAGAACATTGGGTCTCTCACACGCGTGGTAAATGCCAACCCAAGAGATCCCACTGGCTATAACATCCGAGGCAGCGCTTATGGCCGTTCCGGGCAGTTTTCATCTGCGTTGAGCGATTTCAACACTGCGATTTCTCTCAATCGCCGCTATCATCAAGCCTATGCCAACAGAGGTCTTATTTACCGGCGTACTGGTAACCTCAATCAAGCGTTGAAAGACTACAATTCCGCTGTCCAGATCAATCCTCAATATGCAGAAGCTTATATCGGTCGTGGCGATGTTTATCGCGAGGGAAAGCGTTTGAGATCGGCAGTCAATGATTACGATCAAGCCATTCAACTGGGCACGACAGACCCGCGCGCCTATCACAATCGTGGACTGCTCTATCAACAGAATAGAAATCATGTTCAAGCAATAGAAGATTTCTCAAAAGCAATTGCGCTGGCTGACAAAAAGCCAGAGCCCTACAATGCGCGGGGATTGTCATATCTCGCAACAAATGCTCAGCAAAATGCCCTAGACGACTTCAACACCGCGCTGAAGCTGGACGGAAAATATGCGGAAGCTTGGACCAATCAGGCTCTGGTCTATGAGCAACGTGGTCAAAAGAAACGCGCTTTCAAGTCGTTCGCGCGCGCAATTGCGTTGAACCCAAAATACACGCCCGCACGCGAAGGCATGAGCAGAACGCGTTAACGATTTGAAAATTTAAAGAGTGGGTAGCCGCCTGATGCGGCCGCACAAAGCTGATCTATGCGACTATTTTGGCAACAATCATCAAGACGATGAAGGCTAACACGCCACCGATAAAACCGCCGCCCATGAAGAAACCAACAGCCATCGCAACCAGCAGTGCGATGTTGAACAACACACCCCATTTCGTCAGCCACAAGAACATTGAATAGGTACCCTCGTGCTGAGGATAGTCCATCGGTGCACCTTGCTCATGGTTCACATCGTATGTTTGGTCAGCCATATCAACAAGCTCTTTTCTAGGCTCGAAAAATCAAATTCGGACTACGATTACACCACACCACAAACAATTGGCAAGGCGTACATCTCTCGTTCTTAAGCCTTACTGCTCACTTTTTTGAAAAACAGCGGTGTTCCGTTTTTCAAAGTGCAATTCATGCGTGAAGTACTGAGCAATTGGCAATCAGCGCTGTTTGGCCCGCTGGCCGCACCGACGAACTTCAACTTGATATTCGAAATTGAACGCGCGGAATATGTGCCCTTAGCCAGCAACTCATCAGAACTTGTTCGCTGACGGTCATAAGAAACGAACTGTCCCTTCACAAAAGCAGCACGATATCCCAGCTCTTTACCGGCTTGGTCAATTGGTTGCCAAGTTCCGCTCACATCACCCACTGAAGCAACCTGGGGCGCAGGCTTTACAGCAGGCTTAGGCTCTGGCGCTGGTGTCAGTTGTGGAGCAGGTGCTGCTGTATTATTTTGTGTTGATGTGCAGGCAGACAACGCGAACGCGCCAGCAATCAAAATTCCAGAAGTCAAAAAAGTACGCATCATTCTCTCTAATTCGTTTCTGTTGGTGGGCGTTCGATACGCCTCAGTCAATTCAGGTGTGTTTATTACGTTACGTCAGCTATTTCAAGTTTATGGCAAAATCACGATTTACGCTTTCTTAAGTGCAATTGTTAAAACGCGCTTCAAAAAATTGTGCCATTTTGAGAATTACATCAGATCGAACCATTCGAATAGGGTTTGCATGCCGAAAACGATTCTCATTGTTGACGACGACCCTGTTCAGCGCAGGCTGCTCGAAAATGCCATCACTAAGATGGGTTTTCAAGTGGATGTTGCTGTTGACGGGCGGGACGCTCTCGCCAAAATCGAAGCGGACGTAAGCCAGCGCTACAGGTTGATCATTTTGGATCTCTTTATGCCGGAACTGGATGGGATGGGTGTTCTTGAAGAGCTCAAACAAGCCGATCGTCAATACCCGATAATTGTGCAAACAGCACAAGGCGGAATAGAAACCGTCGTCAACGCAATCCGCGCGGGAGCTGTGGATTTTTGCGTAAAGCCTGTATCTTTTGAACGTTTAAAGGTTTCTATCGACAACGCCTTGAAACTCGATGCAATGAAAGAAGTGGTTCAAAAGGTTCAAAAGACCAAAACTGGAAATTTTACTTTCGACGATCTCATCGCACAAAGCGCAACCATGAACCCAATTGTGAAACTTGGTCGAAGAGCCGCAGCTTCCAAAATTCCTGTTCTGCTGGAAGGTGAATCAGGCGTCGGCAAAGAAGTCATAGCGCGTGCAATTCAAGGTTCTGGTGAACGCGCTTCCAAACCATTTGTAATTGTAAACTGCGGTGCAATTCCAGAAAATCTGGTTGAGAGTATCCTGTTCGGTCACGAAAAAGGTGCGTTCACAGGCGCAACAGAAAATCA
>CALHHQ010000110.1 GCA_938030645.1 uncultured Rhizobiaceae group bacterium | reverse complement strand
TCGCTCTTTGGGGACACATAGTCTTCGGCATCATTACTGCGGGGGTGTTTCATCACCGCAATACCTGAATAAATGGCTTTCCCTCTCTGAAGCCATAACTGAAGCCTGTTCGGTCTCCTCCTGGGCCGAGCAGGTTTTTTTTGTTTGGCGCAGGTTTCTCGGCTGAACCGATCTGTTAGTCTGAACTCCATATTATGAACTGAGTTCTCAATCATGGGCACTAACCCTTCAACTCCAAAGCTGTTTGGAAGCACGCCAGATGGGCGAGCGGTTCACCTGATAACGCTTCAGGGTGATGGCCTTACCGCAAACATCATGACCTACGGCGCATCAGTGCAAGACTTGCGGCTAACAAACCACCCTGCTCCACTGGTGCTAGGCTTCAATGAATTTGCGCCTTATCTCAACGAAGGCAAATATTTTGGGGCGACAGTGGGTCGTTTCGCAAACCGAATTGCTGAAGGAAGAATCGTCGTTGATGGCATAACCTATCAGCTCGACCAAAACTCAGATGATGTGAACACATTGCACGGTGGTAGCGGAGGCATAAGCCAACAGGTTTGGGACATAGTGAATATTGAAAAAGACCACACCACACTCAAACTCAACACGCCAAATCTATCTATGGGCTTTCCCGGCGCATGCGAACACATTTGCACTTACGCACTGAGGGAAAATGGAGTTCTTGAAGTGAGCTACGAGACCACCAGTGACGCAAAGACAGTCGCCGGATTAGCGCACCACTCCTATTTCGTTTTGGACAAGTCGGGCGATTGTTTGGATCACGAATTGCAGATCGAGGCCGATCACTACCTACCAGTCGATGTGCAACTTATTCCAGCAGGCGGAGCAGCACCTGTTGGCAATACCCCTTTCGACTTTAGGACACCCAAGCAAATCAAAGCGGACCTCGACAACGATACCATCTACGACCACAACTTCTGCCTATCAGACCAACGCACGAGTCTGAGAGATGTTGCGAGCGTCCGCTCGTCAAACTCTAGTGTGTCACTCAACGTTGCGACAACAGAACCTGGATTGCAGTTTTACGCAGCGCACGCCCTTAAAACCAATGCAAAGGGACTGAATGGCGAGCCTTACAAAGCCTATTCCGGTTTTTGTTTGGAAACGCAGGTATGGCCAGACGCACCCAACAGGCCCGACTTTCCCAATTCAATTTTGTCGGTTGGCGAGACTTTAAGACAAGTCACCCAGTATCAATTTATGAAAAACTAGACGTCCAATGCGCCTGGGCCCGGAATGGCACCGTCTGGACACTTCCCAAGAATAATCATTCCCAAAACTTCATCCTTAGTCACATCTTTGGTTTGTGCAGAGCCAACAATTGCGCCGTTTTTCATGACGATACAACGGTCGGCCAGATCGAACACATCTTCGATATCGTGACTGATGAGAAAAATGCCAATTCCGTCTTTCTTCAACTGATGGGTGAGTTCACCAACCTGTTTGGTCTCCGCAGGCCCCAAAGCAGCAGTGGGCTCGTCCATGATCAAAATGCGTGCGTTGAAATGGATAGCCCGGGCAATTGCAACAGATTGACGTTGCCCGCCTGAAAGTTGCTTTACCGGATCTTTGAACCGCTTAAAATTAGGATTCAACCGTCCCATAACTTCGCGCGTTTGCGCTTCCATTGCCGCATCATCAAGCGTGCCCCAACGGGTCAAAAGTTCGCGCCCTAAATAGAGGTTCGCAGCCGCATCAACATTATCGGCAAGCGCCAACGTCTGATAAATTGTCTCAATTCCGTAGTCTTTTGCGTGACGCGGATTGGTGATGGTCGCTTCTTTGCCATCAACATAAATTTCGCCGCTATCACGTGAATAGGCACCGGACAGAATTTTGATAAGCGTCGACTTCCCCGCGCCATTATGCCCAAGCAGGGCAACCACTTCACCGGGATATAGATCGCACGATGCATGATCGACCGCTTTAATGCCGCCAAAGGCAATGGAAATATCCTTCATTTCTACCAAAGCAGTTTTGCCTGCATTTGGATCGGCAGAAGGGCCTTTGGAGTTTTTGGAAGCTGTTTTCATTGCTTTTGCCATGGTACTGCTCCTAATCCGAATTCTTGCGATACAGCGTATCGAGGTAGACTGCGAGAACGAGAACCCCACCCACAACCATTTGCTGAATGGCTGCATCGAAACCAATAAGCACCATGCCAGACTGCAATGATTGCATGACAAGCGCACCAAGAATGGCCCCGTAGATCGTGCCGATACCACCGGCAAAACTGGTGCCACCAATCACTGCGGCAGCGATCACGTAAAGCTCGTCCAACTGACCCAACGCAAGAGTCGCAGACTTCAAACGCGCGCTCGCGATAACTGCTGCGATACCAACCAATGCACCCATCAAAGCGAAGATCAGCATGGTCATTTTCTTGGTGTTGATACCTGCCAGTTCTGCAGCTTCCGGATTGCCACCAATCGCGAAGACATAGCGCCCAAATCGCGTGCGCGTGGCGAGGAAAGTCATTGCGACACCCACAGCTAGCGCGATCAAAACAGGAATGGCAAAACCGTGGGAAATGAACAGCTCTTCTGGCGCAACGGTCAAATTATTGGCTTCAATGTAACGACGGATGATACCCTTTGGCCAATAGTAGGAATTCATAATCATCACAGCACCGATGACAGTTCCTACGCCCAGAGCACCTATCAGATATTCTGCCCACATTGGGCGTGTCGGGAAACCAAAGCGAATTCTTTGCTGACGTCCCCCATACAACAACATGATGATGCCAGCGCAGGC
>CALHHQ010000109.1 GCA_938030645.1 uncultured Rhizobiaceae group bacterium | reverse complement strand
CTCTGTAAGGCCCGCCCAGTGCATCATACCGATTTCAACTGTTACAACACCGATAGTATAACCATCTGGTGCCGCTGTAGCGATTGCGGAGTGCCCCACAACACCACTACCGCCAGTACGGTTGACGACATTAACAGGTTGTCCAAGTTCGTCTTTGAGAAGCCCTGCAATCATACGTCCTGTTGCATCTGTTCCACCACCTGCACCCCATGGCACAATTAAAGTGATTGGACGTTCGGGATATTCCGCACTGGCTTGCAATGTGGTTGCAAAAGCTGCAGTACCAATTACCATTGTGCTAAGTGCAAGATGTTTTAGTGTCTTTGATAAGGGCATTAGTGGTTCCTCCCATTTACCCGATTTCACCGCATTGTTTCTTAAATACGGTCTGAGTTTATCAATGTTTCCTTTGCTCAATTCACTAGAAAAAGAGCTCTCCTCCATTGATATCGATGTCAGCATCCGAGATGAATGCCACGTGATTTGACGCTGGAAATATTGACAAACTTTCAAGTCTTGCCGGCACTCCCAATGTTATGAACGCACTGTTTTACAATAGAAACTGCACTCCTCGTGTTCATTATCATCACTATTAGAATGCTAGTATACTAGTATTGTCAAGATACATATCCACTGTTATTCTGAAAGAAACAGCGCCTCATTGGTTGTTGCTTTGACCAAGAATTTTTAAGTAAGAAAAAATTGATGGTATTTACACCCAATCCAAGTTTGCTGTAGATGGTCGAAAAGAAAGAATTCTTGAATGCTCAACTTAGCTGAAAGCTTACAAAGACGGACAACAGCGGATGTTGTTTTTGATCACTTGCATGAAGAAATAGCTACGCTGACCATCCTTCCAGGTACGAAATTATCAGAGTCTGACATTGCGCAGCGCTTTGGTGTATCACGCCAACCCGTTCGCGATGCTTTCAACCGACTTGAGAATTTGGACTTACTGCTTATTCGTCCACAGCGCGCAACTGAAGTACGAGGATTTTCAATGAAGCGAGTGGCTCATGCGCGTTTCATTCGTCTTTCAGTCGAGTTGGAAGTAATCCGACATGCCTGTTCCGTATGGGATAAACAACGTGCCGAAAAATTGGAACAAAACCTGCAGCAACAAGAGCAATCGCTAACAAACGATAAATCGGATCAATTTCATTTGCTTGATTATCAGTTTCACAAATTAATCTGCGAGCTCGGTAATTGCCCAATGGCATTCAATACCATTGAAGAGTGCAAGAAAAAAGTCGAACGATTATGTGTTCTGAGTTTGGATAGAAAAGATGAGTCAGCAATTGTTTTTCATGACCACAAACAAATCGCAACGGCACTTATGAATGGTTCTGTTGAAGATGCAATCGCGGTTACCAGAAAACATTTAGCCCGACTGGATAACGTAATAACGGATATCCATACCAAGCATTCCGAATATTTCGAATAAACTGTTGATCTAGCAGACACGCTTATGCCGAAATATTTGTAACTTTGGAGCTCCGCACTTCACGGAACCAAATAACAAGCCCAGCAATGATAATTACCGCAGCTCCAATGATTGTATAAACATCTGGTTTGTGGCCAAACACCAACATACTCCAAATTGTCATGTAGAGAATGAATGTATATCCAAAGGGGGTAAGAGTACTTGCAGGGGCAAACCCGTGTGCTCTAGTCAGCAATTCGTGCCCTAACCAACCAAATATACCTAGAGATATCATTTGAACCCAAAGTAGTAGTGTTTCAGGATTCTGCCAGTAGTAAAGAGCAAAGGGTAATAAAATTACAGTTCCAACCATGCCTGAATAAAACTGCATTGTATTACTGGCGACAATACCTGACAACTTTCGGGTCAACAAAGAATAAAGCGCGAAACACAACGCCCCCGTTAAGGACAGGAACACTGCCCAATGAAAACTCTCATCGAAGGGCCTGATTGCAATTAGAATACCGCAAAACCCGATCATGATTGCCAACCATCGCCATATCCCAACCCGTTCGCCAAGCAAAGGCCATGAAAGAGCGCATATCATGATTGGAGCTGAAAAAAGTATGGTCGAAGTGAGGGTAAGCGGCAGATACTGCACGGCAATAAAATTCAAAATGGTTGAAACCATTAATAAGAATCCGCGTGCCAGAACCAGAAACCAGTGATCCGTCCCAAAGCGGGAAAAATCAGCACCTCCCTTAAAAATCAGAACGGTGGAAATTACAAAATGTCCAACATATCGCATGAAAGAAAGTTGTAGCGCTGGCAAGCCCAATAGGGCTAGCCATTTGGCGTTCACATCAATCAGTGAAAACATAAAAAAGGCAAACAGCATGAGCACTATGCCCGCAAGCGGCCTGTCCTCATTTGCTCTTGCTGTTAATATCGCCATTCAAATTTTGCCTGTATAATTTAGCTCAATGCTTTTTTATAGAAATCATACATTTGCGAAACCATTTCATCGCCCATTCCGTCATCTCGGGCTGTGTTCAATGCTTTCAAAGTTGATTGTGACATAATTGAATCTGCGCCTGCGTCCTTGGACATTTGCGCATAATACCCAACATCCTTGGCAGCGTTCTTGATCGCAAACGCCAACATGCTCGGGTCGCCGTCCACAGCGTAACCTTTTACAAAATCCATCATGCCAGAGTGAAGTGGGCCTGCTGCCATCACTTCATGAAGTTGTTTTTTATCAACACCCATCATATCGGCCATTGCAAATGCTTCCGACATGGCATTGGCAACCGTCATGCCGAAGAAATTATTGATCAATTTAATGGTGTGACCAGAGCCAAGTTCACCCAGATAAAATACATTTTCACCAACATCCTTTAGAACGGACTCTGCACGATCAAACCCGGACTTCTCACCAGAGCACATCAAGTTTATGAGGCCGTCGCGCGCATGGGCAGGTGTGCGACCAATTGGGCAATCCAGATAAGTGGCTTTCATTCCTGCAACATCCTCGCCGATCTTTTTTGTCGAAGATGGCAGCGACGTGCCAAAATCAATGACGACTTTGTTTTCGGACAACCCGGCAATAACGCCATCATCGCCATACATGCGACCTTCAACAGAGACTGACGTATCCATGCAAAGCATGATGATATCACTGGCTTCTGCTATTTGCTTGGGCGTAGAGACTTCCGTCGCACCCCTTGCAACAATGGCATCTACTGCCTCGCGTGATACATTTGCCATAACTGTAAGATTGTAGCCTTCATCCAGCATATGCTCGCACATTGCACGCCCCATAAGACCAAGGCCGATAAATCCAATTGAAGGTTTTGACATTTTATATTCTCCTAATTTTATAAACTTGATATTTTAACGGTTGAGCCATCATTAGCTGATTTGTGAATTGCTTCCACAACGCGAACACTTTGAACTCCGTCTTGGGCACTTACCAAAGGCACTTCCTTGCCTCTGATTACATTTCCAAAATTCTTCAATTGCTGCGTCAGGGCTGTTTCTCCATCCAAGGCATCA
>CALHHQ010000108.1 GCA_938030645.1 uncultured Rhizobiaceae group bacterium | reverse complement strand
AATGAGTTTTGGAATGTCGGCATTTTCTGTTGCGGCATGAATCCCGAACAGGCCGGTGTCAGAAAATCCCCAATGAAATGCATAGATAGAATAGCAGAGCCCGTGTTTCTCGCGCACCTCTTGGAAAAGGCGGGAGGACATTCCACCGCCAAGCAGGGTCGACAAAACTTGAGACGCGTAAAAGTCGCGCGCGTGATATGCGCGACCTTCAAAACCCATAACAATTTGAGCTTCCATTAAGTCTTTAGAAACAAGGCTTTCACCACCGGTGTAAAAACACTCTTCTGGCGGTCGGGTTGGTGAACTGCCAAAAGAGCCAAAGCGGGTTTCCGCCATTTTGACAATCTGGTCATGATCTACGTTGCCAGACGCTGCAAGAACCATGTTTGGTCCATGATAATGGTCATTCAGATAAGTGCGAATGTGCTTTGGTTTGAAAGAAGATACTGTGTCAGGAGTGCCCATAATGGGGCGGCCAAGAGGTTGATTTTCAAACGCAATGCTTTGAAAATTGTCGAAAACCACATCTTCAGGGCTGTCTTGTGCAGCACCAATTTCCTGCAAAATTACATGCTGTTCGCGCGCC
Source organism: uncultured Rhizobiaceae group bacterium (assembly GCA_938030645.1). Taxonomy (GTDB): domain Bacteria; phylum Pseudomonadota; class Alphaproteobacteria; order Rhizobiales; family Rhizobiaceae; genus Pseudahrensia. The sequence continues at coordinate 14,585 of CALHHQ010000108.1, read as the reverse complement.
AACTCGTTTTCGTCAAACAGCGAGTTGTTCAGAATATCTGCAAGAATATCGATAGCCAATGGCACATCGTTTTTCAAAACCCGTGCATAGAAACTTGTTGTTTCAGCACTGGTGGCTGCGTTCACATCGCCGCCAACATTTTCAATCTGCACGGCAATGTCCCGCGCGGTTCGCGAACGTGTTCCTTTGAAAGCCATATGCTCCAGAAGATGCGCGATACCATGTTCTTTGGGCGTTTCATCACGAGAACCAGCCTTCACCCAAATGCCGAGAGCTGCACTTTCCAAATGATCCATACGATCGGTTACAATCGTCATGCCATTAGCAAGGGTGGACACCTGAACATGACGTGGAAGCGGGTTGCCATCAGATGCGACATGCGCAGAACTCAAATCCATCCAAGTGCCTCCCAACACATGTTTGCAGTCAAACTAACCGTTTGCAGCGCGGCTGTGGCTTGAAATGAATGTTTCGACCGCCGCCAAGTCGTTGGCCACCACAGTGAAGCGTTCGGTGCCGTTCATCAAGTCTTTGTTGCGCAAAGGAAGTTCAGGATGTTGCCCACTAGCGCTCTTTACGGCATCGGGAAACTTCGCTGGATGGGCAGTCGAAAGCACCACCATCGGTGAATTTGATGGGGCCATGGCACGCGCAACGGAAACGCCAACGGCTGTATGAGGGTCGAGCAAATAACCTGAGTCATTCAACACAGTTTTTATGGTTGAACTCACATCGTCTTCACTTGCGCGTCCTGCGTCAAAATCTTTGCGAATGAAATTGATCGCGTCTTCAGTTAGCGTGAACGCACCAGATTGGGACAGCGATGACATAAAGCGTTTGATCGTTTCGGCATCCCGACCGGTAGCCGCAAACAAGAGTCGCTCAAAATTCGAAGACACCTGAATATCCATGCTTGGCGATGATGTCGCGTGCACACCAGCGGTTTCATAGCGACCTGTTTCCAGAGTGCGCGCAAGAATGTCATTCGAGTTTGTCGCGATGATCAGTTGATCGATTGGCGAGCCCATTTCTTTTGCCACATAGCCTGCAAATATGTCGCCAAAATTGCCGGTCGGAACGCTAAAAGAAACTTTGCGATCTGGTGCACCCAGCGAAACGCTTGCAGTGACGTAGTAAACGATCTGAGCCATGATACGGCCCCAGTTGATCGAATTGACACCTGAGAGTTTCAATTGATCACGGAAGGCATGGTGATTGAACATAGCTTTCACAAGCGCTTGGCAGTCATCAAAATTGCCTTCGACAGCCAGCGCATGAACATTTGCGTCTTGCACGCCCGTCATTTGCCAACGTTGAACATCAGACACTTTTCCGTCTGGAAAAAGAATGAAGATGTCGGAGTTTTCACGACCGCGGAATGCTTCAATAGCAGCGCCACCAGTATCACCGGATGTGGCACCAACAATCGTCACCCGTTCTCCGCGTTGGGCCAAAATGTAATCCACAATGCGCGCCAACAATTGCATGGCCACATCTTTGAACGCCATTGTGGGGCCGTGGAACAACTCCTGAATGAATTCGTTTGGACCCGTTTGAACGAGAGGCGCAACGGCAGGGTGCTCAAACGTAGCATAAGCCTCATCTACCATTCTGTAGAAATCAGCAGATGGAATTTCACCGCCCAGAAAAGGTTCCAACACCACTTTGGCCACATCAGCGTAAGATTTTCCTTGAAGGTTTCTCAGCGTGTCGTGGTCTAATTTCGGCCAGCTTTCAGGAACATACAAACCGCCATCTCGCGCGAGGCCCGCCAAAACTGCATCACTGAAACCAAGAACAGGCGCATCACCTCTGGTGCTGATATACTTCATGACAGAACGGATCTCGGTTTACAGGCTTTTTAATTTGCGCGGAACCTAGTGGAGCAAGTCGAGAAAACCAACCCACAATTGGGCGGATTCTCTGTGCGGGAGCCATAAAGTGAACTCGCATTTCCCTTTTTCGCCTGCTATATCCTTATTTGCACAAATTTGCGGTGCATACGAAACAACGATGAATAACAACAGGGCTGCACAATGTTTGAGTTTTTTGGAAAAGCTGGACGGTTTTCAATAGTTGGTTTGGGATTGTTTGTTGCATCTTGCCAAACATCGGGTGGAAACATTTTTGGTGAAGCAGCGCCGACGCCTGAAAATTCCGCAGACCCTGAACAAGTTGCAACTGCGGATCCGAAAATAAACCCGAATGCGCGCACCAAACTGAAAAACACTCGCAGCGCCTTGTCAGAATATTGCCCGGCCGTTCGCATTCGTGCCGGAACAGAGACGTTCCGCGTCTTTCCCAAAGGGGCAGACAAAACCAACACAGATAATGTGCGCTATCAGGCAACAATTACAAAAGTCGCCCGTGAATGCGCCTATGTGGGGCAGAACCTGACGATTAAAGTCGGCGCGCGGGGGCGTGTGATCACGGGACCAGATGGCAATTCTGGCAATATCACCATGCCGATACGAGTTGCTGTGACCGAAGGCGGCGAGACGGTGTATTCAAAATTGTACAAGCCTGTTGAGACGATTGCGGCAGGGTCTACGAACACTCAATTTTCATTTGTTGATAATGATGTCGTTATTCCTGCGCCACGAAACACCAATGTGCGTGTTTATATCGGCTTTGATGAAGGCCCGTACAATACGCCGTAAGTGGATCAAACGCCGTCCATTCCATCCCACATAGACATCACTTCGATGAGAGCTGGGATGTCTTTGAGGCGATTGATCACGGTTTCAGCGCCTGCATTGGTCAAATCATCACTGTGCCCAGGGTAAGTGTGCGAAGCACCAGTAAAACCAATCACGCGCATTCCTGCAGCCTTGGCGCCTGTGACACCTGTAACTGAGTCTTCAATCACAATGCAGGCTTTCGGGTCGACTTTAAATTCTTTGGCAGCGTGCAAAAAGATGTCGGGTGCGGGTTTGTGTTCCACTCCCTCAAGGTCCTTTGCCGAATAGATAAACGGACGAAAACGATCCCAAAGTTCACCTTTGCTAAGTTCGATCTTCAGTTTGTCCATGCCAGCGTTTGAACAAATGCAACGCGGTTGGTCGAACCCATCCAGCACGTCCATAATGCCGGGAACAACTTTTGCTTCACGCCAGAGACGCTCGTTCATTTTATCGCGAATTTTCTTCTCGTGATCGTCAGGCAGAGAACGGCCGAGTTCTTCTTCCATTGCCTTTTTCACGTTTTCGCCTGCCGTCCCTGCAAAGCGTGCATTGAACTGTGCAGCAGTCATCTCAAGCCCATATGCGGCGATTGCTTCAACTTCCACTTCGGCCATCATCATTTCGGTGTCCATGATGGTGCCATCACAATCAAAAATAACGAGTTCACAAGCGGGCATTTGGCGGGAATCCAATTGATTTCGAACGCCATCGATATGCGATGCATAAAATTTTCGCAACGCGCTTAAGTAAATGTTCACCCTGTTCAGTAACCATGAAGGTCAACCTGATCTAGTATTGCGTACGGGTTCCTTATGCGTGTTTTAAAAACTGCCGACCTTCGGTCAAAGAAGAATTCCAGTTCAACGGCACCTGCCTGGTTGGACACTATCATCAAGGGCGATTGTGTCGCCGCTTTGGAGGCATTGCCTGCCAATTCTGTTGATGTGATTTTTGCAGACCCACCATACAATTTGCAATTGGGTGGTGATCTTCAACGGCCAGATCAGTCTCACGTGGATGCCTGTGATGACCACTGGGACCAGTTTGACACTTTCCAAGCTTATGATGATTTTACGCGTGCATGGCTTTTGGCGGTGCGACGTGTGTTGAAACCATCAGGCACGATTTGGGTCATCGGCTCATACCACAATATTTTCCGCGTTGGTGCTCTGTTGCAAGACCTTCAGTTCTGGATTTTGAACGATGTTGTGTGGCGCAAAACAAACCCAATGCCTAACTTCCGTGGCCGTCGTTTCACCAATGCCCATGAAACGATGATTTGGGCTTCGCGTGACGAAAACGCAAAGGGTTATACATTCAATTATGACGCCATGAAAATGGCCAATGACGATGTTCAAATGCGTTCCGACTGGGTATTCCCAATTTGCAATGGTGGCGAACGTCTTAAAGGCGAAGATGGCAAAAAAGTTCATCCGACCCAGAAGCCAGAAGCTTTGCTGCACCGTGTTTTAATGTCGTCCACCAAGCCAGGTGATGTTGTGCTCGACCCATTTTTTGGAACAGGAACAACAGGCGCGGTTGCCAAACGTCTGGGCCGCCACTTTGTCGGCATTGAACGCGAACAAGATTACATCGATGCCGCAACCAAACGCATTGATGCAATTGTTCCCACAAAAGCAGCACAACTTGTGGTCACCACAGGCAAACGTGCCGAACCGCGTGTTCCATTTGGGTCTTTGATTGAAACGGGCCTGATTTCAGTTGGTGACGTTTTGCAAGACAGCAAAAAGCGTTGGAAAGCGACAGTTCGTCTAGATGGTTCGTTAGACCACAAAGGCGAGGCGGCCTCCATTCACCGCATGGGCGCAAAAGTTCAAGAACTCGACGCCTGCAATGGCTGGACATTCTGGCATATCGATAAGGGTGACGGTTTCAAACAGATCGACGATTTGCGCCGTCAGTATCGCGAGAATTTAGGCAAAGCAGCCTAACGTCCACATTTCGACAGATTTGAAACCCAGTCTGCCTTCACGGTTAGGCTGGGTTTTTTGTTTATGGCGATCTTCACTAAGACGCGCGCATCGTTCTTATGTGTCGGTATCGCAGCTGCGAGTGTTCTCTACATAGGAACGGCAAATTCAGGTTCGGTCAATTGCAATGGTTCTGCAGTTGCAACAAAGCCTATGCCGGTGAGCGGTTCGAATTTTTCATCCTACTGCCTCCCTTGCATTGCGGCTTTGCGCACTTACGCCCGAAACCCTGCAATTGAGACTGTGGTCGCAGCTTATGGTGATTTGGCAAAATCTCACCCCAAAACCAAGTTTTTATATGGTGAAATCGGCTTTCCTGATGGAGGACGGTTTAGACCTCACAAAACTCACCGTGAAGGTTTGTCAGTTGACCTCATGATGCCCTTGAAAAACGGGAAAGTTATGAGAACCAATGTTCTTAACCGGTATGGCTATGATGTTGAATTCGACAAATCAGGCAAAGGCGACCAAGGTGAGATCGATTTTCAGAGCCTCAATGCGTTGATTGCAGCTTTAAACACCCAAGCGAAAATACGTGGTGGGGATATCCGTCGCATATTCTTGGCGCCAGACTTGCAACCCGAATTGAAAAGCGCTGCACCAAATACGCTTTCAGGAATCCGTTTCAACAAACGCCAATCATGGGTGCGACACGACGATCATATCCATGTGGATTTCACGTTTCCCTGTAACTTAGGATGAGTGGTTCGCACTAAGTGTCGCTTAAACGTTCCCAAATGCATTGGGAAGGGCGGCAGCAATGGCCTTTTTCATAACAGTGGGAAGCGCTTCATTTGCAAGCGCGTCTTGCTCGACCCACCAACCGCGGTTGTCTGGCGGCGGCCCAACAGCTTGCCACACTTCCAGTTCCAAATGAAAATGTGTGAACGTGTGGGTGATTGTGCCTTTGGAATTCCAGTCCAGATCTATTGGGCCAGATTTGGCTCCAATGTCACCATCGATGCGAGCAGTCCATTCGGTTGTTGGTACTTCGCTCATACCTGCCAACAAACCTTTGTCTGACCGCTTGCGCAGCCACACCGCACCATCAGGTCGTTGCAAAACAAATGCTGCGCCTTTGCGGTTCGGCTTTGTTTTCTTTGGCGCTTTGACAGGAAATGACAACATCGTGCCCAATTCGTGAGACTTGCAGCCGCTTTGTACGGGACACAAAGCACACAATGGATTGCGCGGGGTGCATATAGTTGCCCCCAAATCCATCATGGCCTGTGCAAAGTCGCCGGGTCGTGTCTTTGGCATTTCTGCATCCATGAAAGCGGCACAGTCTGCTTTTGCTTCGGGCACGGGCGTTGCGTTGGCGGTGTGACGGGTGACCACGCGCTCAATATTTCCATCGACAACAGCCGCTTTGTTTTGAAAGGCGATCGTTGAGATCGCGGCTGAAGTGTAGGGTCCAATTCCCGGCAGTTTGAGCAACTCGCCCTGTGTTTGCGGAAATTCGCCACCCAAATCTGTGGCAACATAATCAGCGCATTTTTTCAGGTTTCGCGCGCGGGAATAATATCCAAGTCCTGCCCAGGCTTTCATCACGTCATCTTGAGACGCGGCCGCAAGATCATTCACTGTCGGCCAAAGTGTGATGAATTTAAAAAAATAGTCTTTGACCGCCGCAACAGTTGTCTGTTGAAGCATGACTTCCGACAGCCAAATGTGATAGGGATCTGGAAGAACTCCAGATTTGCTCTTTTCCGGTTCTATGCGCCACGGCAATTTTCGCGCGTTTGCATCGTACCAAGCCAGCAAATTTGAATGAAATGATTCCATGAGGCCGACCTTTTGTCGCAAACGCCGAAAAATCAAGATAGATTCAAGCGAGGCAATGGGCGAGGTGCTAGACCTGTTGGCGACTTGGTGTCCCTGCTGCTTAATCCCGTGATCGAGCGCCGGGCGGGCATGACCATGGATATGATCCAATCATGGGTTGAAATCGTGGGTGAAACTCACGCCAAACATTCGCGCCCTGAAAAATTGAATTGGCCAAGACAAGCCAGCGATGATGATCCTTTTGAGCCTGCAACTTTGGTTGTGGCTTGCGAAGGAAGCCATGCGCTGTTTTTCCAGCACGACAGCAGTGCAATTATTGAACGGATCAACACCTATTTCGGGTTCAGTGCTGTAAACAAATTGAAGCTGCATCAACAGCCTATTGCACCTTTAAAAGGGAAAGAAGCACTTCAAAAGCGTCAGGTTTCTCCCGAAAAGCAGACCCGATTGAGCGAGTTGCTGAACACCGTTGATGATCCAGATTTGCGAAACGCGTTGGAAAAAATGGGCAAAGGCGTGTTCAGCGAAGGTTCATAGTGACGTGGGCATACTGAAAGTTCGAAACAGATTGTCGCAGGCGCCTCACAAGAATATGATGATTGTCTAAGCAATCTTGATGCTAAACACTTACAAAAGCCGCGATTCTGGTCGAGGCATATGAAAAACACGTCGGAGACCAAACATGAGCTTTCAAAAAATTCAAATCAACAGACGTACCCTTATGGCAGCCGGTCTGACCGGAGCATCTGTTTTGGCTTTGGGCGGCACAAGCGCGGTTCAAGCGCAAAACTTTCCTGATTTGATGAAAGACATTCCGGTTGATGATATTGTCATGGGCAAAGAAGATGCTCCAGTCACGATCGTTGAATATGCATCCATGACGTGCCCGCACTGCAAGCGGTTCCACGAGCAGGTGATGCCAGAGATCAAGAAAACCTATATCGACACGGGCAAAGCGAAATACATTTTGCGTCCGTTCCCGTTTGATGGAGATCGTCGCGGTGAAGCAGCATTCATGCTCGCTTTATGCGCACCCAACGGCAACTACTATCCAATGATTGATGCCCTGTTTTCAACTCAACAAGCTTGGGGTGGAAGGGGCAATCCCGTTCCAGAATTGCTCAGATTGTCAAAACTCGCCGGCATGTCCGAAGCCTCTTTCAAAGAGTGTCTTGGGAATCAAGAATTGCTTACAAAAGTGATTGAGGGCCGAAACAAAGCGGTGAAAGACTTCAACGTACGTGCGACCCCAACCGTATTTGTGAACAATAAGAAACTTGGGGATTCTTCACCTGAAACGCTCAAGAAAGCCATCGAAGCGGCTCTCTAATGCTATAAGCGATCCAGAAAACTAACCCTAGGGCAAGCAATTGCCCAAGGTACCGCCATAAATTCAACACCTTGGCGGGCAACTGGATCGCGGCATGGAATTCAACAAATTACGCCTTTTGGGATTTAAGTCCTTCGTTGAGCCAACGGAGTTCGCGATCGAACGCGGTTTGACAGGCGTTGTGGGCCCTAACGGTTGCGGAAAATCCAATTTGGTGGAAGCCCTTCGCTGGGTGATGGGTGAGAATTCGTACAAAAATATGCGCGCATCTTCGATGGATGATGTGATTTTCTCTGGTTCAGGCAACCGACCTTCGCGAAACATGGCAGAAGTTGCTTTGTTCTTGGATAACCAAGACCATGTTGCTCCAGCTGCGTTCAATGATGCAGACGAACTTCAGGTCTCCCGCCGCATCGAGCGCGAGGCCGGATCTGTTTACCGTATCAACGGCAAAGACGTGCGCGCAAAAGACGTACAACTTCTTTTTGCGGATGTTTCCACGGGTGCGCGTTCACCTTCCATGATCGGGCAGGGGCGTATTGGGGAATTGATTTCCGCCAAGCCGCAAGCGCGTCGCGCACTTTTGGAAGAAGCGGCTGGCATCTCTGGTTTGCATTCCAGACGGCACGAAGCAGAATTGCGCCTTCGCGCTGCTGAAACCAACTTGGAACGTTTGGATGATGTGATTTCGCAACTGGAATCCCAGTTGGACAGCCTCAAACGGCAGGCGCGACAAGCCAACCGTTATCGCAACATTGCAGGTGACATTCGTCGCGCCGAAGCGACAATTCTACATCTGCGCTGGTCTGCTGCCAAAGGAGCCTTGGCGGAAGCTGAAAAAGCGCTGACCGAAGCGACTATGCAGGTTGGTGAAACGCAATTGCTGCAAACGGAAGCCGCAAAGGCGCAGGCCATTATCGCTTCCAAACTGCCGCAACTTCGTGAGGCTGAAGCAAAAGCAGCAGCCGCGTTGCAGCATAAGAAAATTGCCCGTGATCAATTGGATCAAGAAGGTCGTCGGGCCGAAAAACGCAAGCAAGAATTGGAAGCGCGCCAAGCGCAGTTGGAAGCTGATATTCAACGTGAAGAGCAAATGGTCTCCGAAAACAGTGACATCATCTCTCACTTAGATCGAGAAGAAGCTCAGCTTTCGAAGGAAAGCGAAGGGCGCGTTGACCGCGAAAGGCAAGTTAAAGAAAAGCTTGATCAAGCGACCGCTGCATTGGCTGAAAACGAACAGCAATTGAATGCTTTGACGCAGGAACTTGCCCTCAACCAAGCGCAACATTCGCAAACCCAACGCAGTATTCGCGAGAGTGAAGAACGTAAATCACGTCTTGAAGGGCAGGTCTCAACGGTCGAAAATGATCTAGCCGAATTGGCTAGTAAAATTGGCAGTCAGTCCGGCGTTCAAGAAAAGTCTGCCCGCGTCGCATTGCTCGAAGGGACACTGATCACGGCTGAGGAGACAGCGCGCACGGCAGAAACCAAAGCGGAAACAGCGCGTCAAGCAGAACAAGCGGGTCGTGAACCGCTCAATGAAGCGCGTGCTGAAATCAATCGCATTGAAACTGAAGCCAAAACGTTATCGCGGATATTAAACAGCGGTGGACAAGACTTATTTGCGCCGGTGATTGAAAACACCCGCGCCAAACAAGGTTATGAAAAAGCTCTGGGCGCAGCTATGGGCGAAGACCTTGATGTGCCTACTGATACCGCTGCAGCAGCCCATTGGGCGAAAGTTCAAGGTGCAGGGGATGCATCACTTCCAGCAGGTGTTCCGTCTCTATCTGAATATGTAACTGCACCAAAGGAATTGACCCGCAGATTGAATCAAATTGGTGTCGTCTCTGCAGATCAGGGGGCACAACTGGCGGCGCAACTTTTGCCGGGCCAACGGCTTGTCACATTGGAAGGTGATCTGTGGCGTTGGGATGGCTATCGCGCGTCGGCAGAAGCACCAACCGCGGCTGCATTGAAACTTGAACAAAAAAATAGACTTGCAGAACTAGATGCCGAAGCTGTGGCGGCAACAAAACGTTTGCGCCAACTCGAAGCTGAGTTTGAAGAAGCAAAAAGCGAAGCCGCCAGCACACGGGAACAAGAACGCGTAAGTCGCGAGCAATTGCGTGAGCAACAAAATGAACTGGGCAATGCTCGAAAGGCCTTGTCTGAGGCAGAACGCTCGGTCACGGACCTATCAAATCGTCAATCGGCGTTAGAAGAGGCTAAACTGCGTTTGTCGTCCAGCTTGGATGAAACGCTAGAAGTGCTGCGTGAAGCACAAGCGACCCAAGCCACACTTCCAGCGCTCGATGGATTGGAAGGCAAAGTTCAAGTTGCCACCAACCAGACCTCCCAACAACGGGCAGTTATGGCAGAAACAAGGGCGGAATATGAAGGTTTTGCCCGCGAAAATAAATTGCGGGAAGACAGACTTTTGGCCATCTCGCGCGAGCGCACTGCCTGGAATGATCGTGCGGTCAACGCAGATCGCCAGATCAAGTCTTTGAAAGGCCGTTTGCAGCAGGCTGTGACTGAAAAAGAAGCGGTAGCTTCTGCTCCTCAGGATATTGAACAACGCCGTGTCGTGATGATTGATGAAATAGATGCTGCGGAAACTATTCGCAAACAAGCAGCAGATGTTTTGGTCGATATGGAAAACGATCAACGCGAAGCCGATCGCGTCGCCACTGGTGCACTGAATGCTTTGTCCGATACGAAACAAACAAGTGCACGCGCAGAAGAACGTGTAGCTGGGGCAAAGGAACGCCGCCAAGAAGTTGAAGCCCGCATTCGCGAGGTGCTGGAATGCGAACCGCATTTGGCGCTGGAACAAACTGGCGTTGATGATGAAGCCAAATTGCCAGACGTCGAAAATGTCGAGCGAAAGCTTGAGCGTTTAAAGGGCGAGCGTGAACGCCTGGGCGCTGTGAACCTGCGTGCGGAAGAAGAGCAAAACGAAGTGCTCGAACAGCGTGATACGCTTGTTTCCGAGCGCGATGATTTGATCGAAGCGATCAAAGAATTGCGTTCTGGCATTCAAAGCTTGAATAAAGAAGGCCGCGAGCGTCTTCTCGTGGCATTTGATGAAGTGAACGAGCAGTTTCAGAAACTGTTCACCCATTTGTTCGGCGGTGGCACGGCTGAACTGCAATTGGTTGAGTCTGATGACCCGTTGGAAGCTGGTCTTGAAATTCTCGCTCGTCCTCCGGGTAAAAAACCGCAAACGATGACGCTTCTTTCTGGTGGCGAACAGGCGTTGACGGCAATGGCGTTGATCTTTGCTGTGTTCTTGACCAACCCTGCGCCCATCTGTGTTCTCGATGAGGTTGATGCTCCTCTCGATGATCACAATGTGGAACGTTTCTGCAATTTGATGGACCAAATGAGCGCCGATACAGACACACGTTTCGTGATCATCACGCACAACCCCATTACGATGGCGCGCATGGATCGTTTGTTCGGGGTCACCATGGCTGAACGTGGTGTGAGCCAGCTTGTGTCTGTTGATCTGCAAACCGCTGAATCATTTCGAGATGCAGGTTAATCCACGGGGAATTGAAAGTGCCAGACACGATCATTTTTCCGGTCAATGAAACCGTAGATGAACAAGCCGACACTGCATTGCTTGGTGTCAAAGGTGCGAACTTGGCTTCTATGGCGTCTATGGGGCTGCCAGTTCCTCCAGCTTTCATCATCAGCACCCAAGTAGGCATGAAGATTGCACATGGTGCAGATGAAATTGGCGAACATATCAAGACCGAAGTGCGGCAATCGATTGCAGATCTCGAACAGAGAATGAACCGCGAGTTTGGTGGCGCAGAACATCCGCTGCTATTGTCAGTACGTTCCGGCGCTGCCGTTTCCATGCCCGGCATGATGGACACCATTTTAAACCTGGGAATGAACGACAAAACTGTTTTGGCTTTGGAGCGTGAGACGGGCGATTCCCATTTTGCATGGGACAGTTACCGTCGTTTCATCCAATCCATGGCGCATGTGGTTTTCGATCTCGATCCCGACGATTTCGAAGATGAATTGAATGATCTGCGCGAGAAATATGGTTTGGAAAACGACCATGAATTGTCTGCTGACGATCTAAAAACCATTACGTCAAACTTTCTGAAAATATTCGAACGAGAAGCGGAACGACCATTTCCGCAAGATGTTTGGGAGCAGTTGGATCTGGCTTTGATGGCTGTTTTCGGGTCGTGGAATTCGGATCGTGCACGGCACTTTCGAAAAATGCACGGCATGAGCGATGCAAGTGGAACGGCTGCGATTGTTCAGTCCATGGTGTTCGGCAACCGAGACGCCAATTCATGCACGGGTGTCTATTTTACACGCAATCCATCTACGGGTTTGAACGAACCTTATGGAGAATACATGCCCCAAGCGCAGGGTGAAGACGTTGTGTCTGGTATTCGAACGCCCATGGAACTCACGGACAAAGGCCGCGCGCAAGCGTTCTCAGACAATCCGTCCATGGAAAGTGCTCTGCCAGCGGCGTTTGAAGAACTGCTAAAGGCAGGGGCATTGTTGGAGGCCGAATTTAAAGAAATGCAGGAGATCGAGTTCACGGTGGAGGCTGGGAAACTCTATTTGCTGCAAACACGTACTGGCAAACGCAACCCGAAAGCAGGGCTTCGGATTGCAGTTGAAATGGCGGAAGCAGAATTGATTTCCAAAGAGGAAGCTGTTGGTCGAATTGATGCGAATTCCATGAATGCGATGTTGATTTCAAAGGCTGCTCCGAAAGCAGGAACGCGGCCATTTACAAAGGGTTTGCCTGCTTCCCCGGGCGCAATTGTGGGTGAGTTGGTGTTTTCTTCGGATGATGCGGTTTCTGCTCAAGCGACGGGCAGATCTGTAATTCTGGTGCGACCCGAAACGGACCCTCGTGACATTAAGGGTATGGATGCAGCTGTTGGCATACTCACCTCAAAAGGGGGCATGACAAGTCACGCTGCGGTTGTGGCGAGGGGGATGGGCAAGCCGTGCATCACTGCGGCCATGACCATAAAAATTGATCAAGATCGGAAAACCTGCACTTGCGCAGGTGTCGTTGTGAAAGAGGGTGACGTTGTAACCTTAGATGGAAGCAGTGGTCAGGTTTTTGTTGGCGAACATCCTATTCACAAACCTGAACCTGACGGTAATATTTTGAAAATGATGGACTGGATGAAGGAAACCGCGAATTAGGGTGCCGCTTATGCAGCTTCCCTTAGTTTATCGCGCCGCACCCAGCTTTCGGTTTCATCCAGCGCTTTTTCCAACCGGTCGAACAATTCGTTCAACTCATCTTCGTTGATAATCATAGGCGGGCAGAGCGCAATCGTATCCCCGATCGGGCGGAGAATTGCACCATGTTGTTGCACGAAAACGGCACATTGCGCGCCAACACCCTGTTTCGGGTTGAAGCTCTTTCGAGTTGTTTTGTCAGCAACGATTTCAACGCCACCCATCAGACCTGAATTGCGAACCTCTCCCACCAAAGGATGGTCTGCCAATTGGGCAAGACGTTTTTCAAATGTCGGGGTAAGCTTGCGGACGTGATCAACGATGTTGCGACGCTGATAGATCTCAATAGCCTTCACACCAAGCGCACAACCAAGAGGGTGTCCGCCATAGGTGTAACCATGCCCAAACACGCCTAATTTTTCTGATTGGGATTCCAATGCATCGATCATGAATTGAGGCAACATCACAGCACCAAGCGGAGCATAAGCGGAGGTCAACTGTTTTGCAGCTGAAATCATATCAGGCACCATGCCGTGGCTTTGGCAACCCCACCATTCGCCCGTGCGTCCAAACCCATTGATCACTTCATCATCGATCAGCAGGATATCGTGCTTTTGCAGAATTGGCTGGATGGCTTCAAAATAGCCGGCAGGCGGAACAATAACCCCACCCGCGCCCATAACGGGTTCAGCGATCATGGCTGCAATGGTTTCACCACCTTCACGCTCAATCAACGCTTCAAGTGTTTGCGCCAATCGCGCCACAAATTCGGCTTCGGTTTCACCCGTTTCACCGAAGCGATAATGGTGTGGGCAATCGGTGTGGAGAATGCCGTCAAACGGCAAATCAAAATCCATATGGTTGTACGGAAGGCCCGTTAAAGAAGCCGCCATCATGGTCACGCCGTGATAGGCTTTCATACGCGAAATGATCTTCTTTTTCTTCGGCCGACCCATGGCATTGTTGTAGTACCAAACCAATTTAATCTGGGTGTCGTTCGCCTCAGATCCACTCGATGTGTAGAACACTTGCGAGATGGGAACGGGTGCAATTTCTTTCAGTTTTTCAGCCAGTTCAATCGCTGGTTCGGTGCCGCGTCCACTGAACTGGTGGTAGTAGGGAAGGGATCGCATTTGTTGGTCAGCGGCCTCGATCATTTCCTCATCACCAAAACCCAGGCCAGTGCACCACAGCCCGGCCATACCCTCGATGTATTCGTTGCCCTGGGTGTCGGTGATGAATACGCCTTTTCCACTCGCCATAATCGTCGGTCCGATTTCCCGCAATTTATGTAGCGGTGAATACGGGTGCAAAACAGAATCCAAATCGCGCGTTTGTAAATTGCTGAGTGGTTTGGTCATGGGTGCTTGGTCCGTTTCAAAGGTGATGAAACCTTACGAACAGTTGTTACCGCCTAGCAAGCAAAAATCGTTTAATTCGCACCTGTTAGAGGGGCAAACGGAATCAATTGCTCAATGCATGAGCCCACGATGTGGTGTTTTTACCATGGGACGCAAAGCGACGATCAACGCAGCATAATTTGCGGCGAAG
>CALHHQ010000107.1 GCA_938030645.1 uncultured Rhizobiaceae group bacterium | reverse complement strand
TTTTACGGACGCAATCACTGTTTCCATGTCCATTGGACGGATTGTCCGCAGATCAATAATTTCAGCATCTATGCCCATCTCAGACAGCGCTTCGCTGGCTTCAATCGCGTATTTCATGCCGATACCAAACGTCACCAGAGTGACGTCAGCACCCTCTTTGTGAACGCGCGCTTTGCCGATTGGCAATACGAAATCATCCATTTTTGGCACATCAAACGATTGGCCGTACATGATTTCGTTTTCCAAGAACACGACGGGGTTTGGATCGCGGATAGCTGCTTTGAGCAAGCCCTTTGCGTCTGCGGCACCATATGGAGCTACAACTTTCAATCCCGGAATATGACCGTACCAAGCTGCATAACACTGGCTGTGTTGAGCACCCACTCGTGCGGCTGCACCGTTTGGCCCACGGAACACCATTGGCGCCCCCATCTGACCGCCCGACATGTAGAACGTCTTGGCGGCACAGTTTACGATTTGGTCGATCGCCTGCATGGCGAAATTGAAGGTCATGAATTCTATGATTGGACGAAGACCAGCCATTGCCGCGCCGACACCGATGCCAGCAAAGCCATGTTCGGTAATAGGCGTGTCGATCACACGTTTCGCGCCGAATTCATCCAACAGACCTTGTGTAATTTTGTAAGCGCCTTGGTATTCCGCAACTTCTTCACCCATAACGAAAACACGATCATCTGAGCGCATTTCCTCGGCCATCGCATCACGCAACGCCTCACGCACTGTGGTGGAGACCATTTCTGTGCCTGATGGAATGTCTGGATCGTCTGCAACAGCAACCGTCGCAGGCACCACTGTCGGAGCCGGTTTTTTGGGGTCAGATTCAGCGACATCTGATGCTGCAGCTGGTTGTGGTGCTGCAACATCGTCGGCGCTTTCGCCATCTTCAACCAAGACAGCAATCACAGCGTTGACCTTCACACCTTCAGTGCCTTCAGCCACGGCAAGTTTACCGATCTTGCCTTCGTCAACTGCTTCGACTTCCATTGTTGCTTTGTCTGTTTCGATTTCAGCAATCACATCACCAGCACTGACGTCGTCGCCTTCTTTCACCAACCATTTGGCCAAAGTGCCCTCTTCCATGGTTGGAGACAGTGCTGGCATTAAAATTTCTACAGCCATGATTTATGCCTCCACCGGAATAAGTATGTCAGTGTAAAGTTCACTTGGATCTGGCTCAGGATCGTTTTGTGCAAATTCTGCAGCATCAGCCACAACCGCACGGATTTCCTTATCAATGGCTTTCAGCTCATCTTCAGACGCCCATTTGTTTTGTTCAATGCGTTGCTTTACCCGTTCAATTGGGTCATTTTCGGCTCGCATTTTTTGCACTTCGTCTTTCGAACGATACTTCGCGGGGTCAGACATGGAATGTCCACGATAGCGATAGGTTTGCATGTCGAGAATGATCGGGCCTTTGCCAGAACGGCACCAATCAGCAGCCAATTCGCCAGCTGCATGCACTGCACGTACATCCATACCGTCTACTTCGATGCCAGGAATGTTGAACGAGCAACCACGA
Source organism: uncultured Rhizobiaceae group bacterium (assembly GCA_938030645.1). Lineage (GTDB taxonomy): Bacteria > Pseudomonadota > Alphaproteobacteria > Rhizobiales > Rhizobiaceae > Pseudahrensia. Next base: position 2,939 of record CALHHQ010000107.1, on the reverse strand, counting down.
CGGGAAAAATCAGTCAGCGCTGATGAACGGTGAACGGCTGTGCCCATGGCATAGCGGTTGTTTTCGATGATGTAGATGACTGGCAAGTTCCAAAGCTTCGCCATATTGAAGCTTTCGTAAACCTGACCTTGGTTCGATGCGCCATCGCCGAAATATGTGCAGCAGACGTTGCCATTGTCGGTGTAGTGGTTGTTGAACGCCAGGCCGGTGCCCAGTGAAACTTGAGCGCCCACAATGCCATGACCACCGTAAAAATTCTTCTCTTTCGAGAACATATGCATGGAGCCACCCTTGCCGCGTGAATAGCCGCCTTGGCGCCCCGTCAGTTCGGCCATAATGCCCCTAGGGTCCATATCACAGGCCAACATATGCCCATGGTCGCGATAAGCAGTGATCAACTGGTCGCCCTCAATCAAAGCAGATTGCATGCCAGTCACAACAGCTTCCTGGCCGATATAGAGGTGGCAAAACCCACCAATGAAACCCATGCCGTAAAGTTGTCCGGCCTTTTCTTCAAAACGACGGATCATGAGCATGTCGCTATAAGCTGCCAGCTCTTGTTCTTTGGAATAGTCAATCGGGTTCGGCGTTTTAGGAGCCGCCGTTTTCTTGGTTGTCTTCGCTTTCGCCACGATGTCACCTTTTCAGGATATTGGTTGAGCGCATTGTGCAACTGCGATTCAGGTGCACGCGGTCCTTGGAGACAAGATACTGTTTGGGGCACATAAAACAATACCAGAAACGCATAGCTATTATGCGTCTATATGGTTGTAAAAATTGCGGAATTATTTGATTAACTCGAATTTAGTTAATCGACGTTCAATCAAGCAGAAGAACAATCTCGTCTTCGCGTGCCATATTCAACTGTGAACGGACATATTGATCAACCATGTCTTTTTCCATGGTCCCATCGTTCAAAAGTGCCACGCGGGCTTCAAGTTGATTGCGAACAGCGGTTCGTGCAGCGAGCTTTTGTTCAAGCTCATCCATGCGCAATTCCATCGCCAATTGAGCGCGTATGCCATATTGACCGTTGAAGGCATGGAATCCGAAATAACCCAGAATCATCATCGTCGCCAAAGGCGCGATAAAGCGGGTTAGGGAACGTTTTTTGCGTCTGCGAACTGCCATAGATGCACCATGGCGGATTCGCAGTTAACGGAAGGTTACAATCTGCACCCTTCCGCTCAAATGTTTACTGAGATCAGCTTTGGTTGCGAAGCACACCACGGCCAGCATAAACAGCTTGGCCACCGAGTTCTTCTTCAATACGCAACAACTGATTGTATTTCGCCAAGCGATCTGAGCGCGACAAAGAGCCTGTTTTGATTTGACCGCAATTGGTCGCCACAGCCAAATCTGCGATTGTCGTGTCTTCAGTTTCTCCTGAACGGTGAGACATGACGGAGGTGTATGCTGCGCGGTGAGCTGTTTCTACAGCTTCAAATGTTTCCGACAGCGTGCCTATTTGATTGACCTTAACAAGGATGGAATTGGCCACGCCCATAGCGATGCCGTCTTTCAAGCGTGTGGTATTGGTCACGAACAGATCGTCACCCACCAGTTGATGTGTGTCGCCAATTTTGTTTGTGAGTGATTTCCACCCATCCCAATCGTCTTCAGCCATGCCGTCTTCGATGGAAATGATCGGATATTTGTTCGCAAGCTCTGCCAGATAGGATGCCATATCTTCTGGAGAGAGCGAACGGCCCTCACCTTTCAACTGATATTCGCCATCTGCAAAGAACTCAGTGGAGGCTGTATCAAGTGAGATGAACATATCTTCACCAGGCTTAAAACCCGCTTTTTCGATCGATTGCATTACGAAATCCAAAGCTTCTGGTGCGCTGCCAATATTGGGTGCAAAGCCACCTTCATCACCCACATTGGTGTTGTGGCCTGCAGCTGACAGTCCCTTCTTCAAGGTGTGGAACACTTCTGCGCCCATACGCAGGGCTTCTGAAAAGCTTTCCGCGCCTACAGGCATGATCATGAATTCTTGGAAGTCGATTGGGTTGTCCGCATGTTCTCCGCCATTGATGATGTTCATCATGGGAACGGGCAAAACATGGGCGGAAGGGCCGCCGAGATATTTGTACAAAGGAAGTGCTGCAGAATCCGCTGCGGCCTTTGCTGTCGCGAGTGAAATGCCCAAAATGGCATTGGCGCCAAATTTGGATTTGTTGTCGGATCCATCAAGCGCGATCATGGCGGCATCAACTTCGCGTTGGTTTTCTGCTTCTAAGCCACAAACCGCATCATAAAGTTCGCCATTTACAGCATCGACCGCTTTTGTGACGCCTTTGCCGAGATAACGGGTTCCACCATCACGCAGTTCAACGGCTTCGTGTGCCCCTGTTGAGGCTCCAGATGGGACTGCTGCGCGGCCAAATCCACCATCTTCCAGCAAGACGTCAACTTCAACAGTTGGGTTTCCGCGACTGTCTAGAATTTCGCGAGCGTGAATATCGATAATGCTGGTCATAGGTGGCTCTCCATGTGAGTCCTTGAAACAATTTCCCCACCCTTAGTGCAGCGGGTGGCACAATTGAACCGTTGGTGCGCCAAAAGTCTCAATTTTTTGTATTTATGAGACTTTGTTCGGGATCATACTTGCACCAGTTGTCTCGGTTTTGATCCGATACAGCGAAGAAGATGCTGTGATGTAGAGCCAATCGCGGTTCGGCCCGCCAAAGCAAAAGTTTGTTGATTTTTCTCCAAAATCAACGGTTCCAACTATTTCACCTTGGGGATTGATTACAAGGATACCGTGCCAGCCGTTGCAGATGATGTAACCATTGTCCGCAATCTTCATGCCATCTGGAACATATTCACCTTTTCCAATTTCACAATAGCGCTGATCGTTTGTGAGCAACCCAGCATCTGTGATGTCAAATCTTCGAATGCATGGGTCGCGGCTGTCGTTGACGTAGAGTTGG
>CALHHQ010000106.1 GCA_938030645.1 uncultured Rhizobiaceae group bacterium | reverse complement strand
ACGTCTCAATCCAGCAATCGCAGGGGAAGATACTTGCCATATTGTCATGACCCACGGCTCAATTCGAACGGTTTTGGATGGAAATCGTTTGTCAGACCATCAAGCTTACAACAAGCGTCTGACAATGGGCGAATTGCAGATTGATGGCGAAAAAGGTTCTCTCTCTTTGTCAGGAGATGGAGAAATACACTTCAGAGAACATGGCAAATACGAACATGAACTCATTCCATATTCTTGGAACGACAATGGGTTTGGGGGCGATAGTGTTTACAGTTTCACCCGTCATGTGGTGGATCACTATTTATCCGACACGCCCTTGGTGAACTCGGCGCGTGACTATTTGAAAAACCTGCAGTTGGAAGAACTGGCATACGCTTCTGCGAAGGACGGTTGTCGGAAAACGATCTAAGTCGGCCTTCTACTGGATTGTCAAATGCCGTTTGCTCGGATTGAATGCAATCAGGGCGATCAAAATCGCAAGTGTAGAGCACACCATGAGGGCTGAATAATAAATCGGATTTCCATCTACAAAACCAACAGTCAGCGCAAGAAATATTGCGCCTGTTGCACTTGTTATGGCGCCAAAAAGAGCTGAAGCAAGTCCCGCGTTTTGTGGGTGCGGATCCAAAGTAAGCGACGCGCTGTTGGAGATCACCGACAAAAAGGATGTGTTGAACAGAAACAAGAGAGCCGTCAGGTTCCAACTGTTCAGTGTTTCCGTATATGCCAAACCCAACATCGCTAGAGTTGCGAGAACAAGAACAAGGCTCGAAAGGCGAAGCATCTTTATGACGCCGAATGTCTTGATCAAACGCTTGTTTACAGCATGGCCAAAGACAATTCCAAAGGCAGTGGCAGAGAAGAACAGAGCAAACTCGAAGTCCTTCACGCCAAACACTTTCTCATAAATGATCGGTGAATTTCCCAAAAACGTGAACAATGCACAATAGCCAAATGCGGCGCACATCATGAAATAGCGAGATTGCCAATTGCTAAATATGGCAATGCCAGCTTTCCCCATCGCCTTAAAGTTCAGAGCATCAGGATTTTTTGTCGCGATTGTTTCAAAATAGCGTAAGGCATTGAACAAAGACAGCCCGAATGCCAGCAGACCCATAGCCCAAAATATATAGCGCCAGCTTGATATAGCCATCACGCCATAGCCAGCCAATGGTGCAATGATTGGCCCAATTGCAAATATCGTCATGGTTGTCGCCATGGCGCGCGCTAATTCTTGGCCTGAATGTGTGTCACGCAATATCGCACGACCCAAAACGGGAGCAGCGGCGCCACCAATTCCCTGTAAAGAACGACCCAGCAAGACCCAATAAATGTCTGACCCAAATGCCGCGAATGTGGAACCAATCAAAAAGATACCTAATCCAACGGCCAAAACGGGCTTTCGTCCAAATCTGTCGGATGCGGGGCCATAGGCGATCTGGCTAAGACCAAAGGTGATTGCAAACGTTGAAACGGTCAACTGGACGCTTGCAATGGGCGCATTGAGATCTGCAGCCATTGCGGTGAAAGCGGGCAGCATGACATCAACGGAAAATCCCGAAAGGGTCATCAAAAAGCCGCAGAATACGATTAATTCGAAATTCGACGGTCCAGATGTTTGTTTTTGCACTGGGAGCTCTTAACCATTCCACACGAACACAGTCTTCTCATTTGTATTCCACCATGGGAAGTCCTAAATGATGTGCATAAGATCATTGGCTATTTTGAAAGGCGAGATGATGAAAAAGAAACTTTTTACAGCTGCTGCAGCAATCGCGATTGCCATGCCTTTTCCAGCCTTGGCTGTGACTGTATTAAACTCTGATCCCGAAGTTCGCACACTCACAGTAACTGAAAAGGGTGTGCGTTCTGAGTTGAGCATTGATGCAAACGCTAAAGTCAACGCGTGCCCACAAGGGTGCTTTATTTCTTTTCCTTCAGGAGACATGATCGCCGTGAAAGGGAAAGAAGACATTGTTATTGAAGACGGCAAAGGCCGAATTGTAAATAACTAAGCGTTTCCGAAGACACCAGTTTTCGTTTCATATAGAGTGCCTCAGATGTCAGGATGAGAACTGGCTTTTGACTTCTTCTTTTTGGGGGCCTTGTGCTTAAAGATTTTGCATTGTGCCGTATGGCGCTGCTGTACAGCTTTTTCATTTTAACGACGCTGTTTTTGTCGTTCCCAGAAACTGTCAATGCACAGCTACAGTCGACTGCCAATGTTGCTGAGCGCATTGGCGCGGTGGTTGAACCAATCGCCAAACGTATCTCTGAAATTGAGACAGCGCTTCAAAAAGATGATCTCACCGAAGGAGATCTGACTGCATTTCGCGTAGACCTTGAGAAAGCAGGCGGCGATATTCTCGACAGAGTTTCCCAATTTCTCCCCGATATCCAAGAGCTTGAAACAGGTATTTCTCGTTTGCCCGCACTGCCAGCCGAAGGTGAACCTGCGGAACCGGAAAACATCCAAACGGAGAGAGCGGCTCTCATCCAAGAAAAAGCAAACGCGACAATTGCCGTAAAAGATGCTGAAATTTTGTCAGTCAAAGCAGCGGCTTTGACCCAACGCGTCTTGGAAAAACGACGCGCACTATTCGTCTCCTCCATATTAGAACGCAGGAATATTGATTCAAACGTTTTCAACGAGGTGTCATTAGGAGCGCCGGACGCCAGCAATCGCATTTT
>CALHHQ010000105.1 GCA_938030645.1 uncultured Rhizobiaceae group bacterium | reverse complement strand
GCGCAGGCTTACTTCACCGATCAACTCCCCGCCGGAATCAAGCGCCCTGTTTTGCGCACATCGGGCCTGCTCATTCGCTCCAACAAAGTGATGTACGATCTCACTTCGCAGTCTGTGTTCGACACATTCCTTGGCACGGCTGTGACGGGACCACTCGCCAAAAAAGGCATCAAACTGAAACAGGCGACTGTTGTCACCACAGATTGGGGCACGTGGAAAAAGGCGCACCCGCAAACAACGGTGTTGTTGGAAAAATATGCACTTGGCCGCGACCCAGATTTTCGAAATGGTCGCGATGCAAATGGTCCGATCTTTCCAGTTGGCGATGTGGACCCACGCTTATCCGTACATGAAGACATTATCGGCGTGGTTACAGCTTCGGGCAAACCCGTTGCCTTCCAACGCAGCAAGGCAATTGCCGCTTTGCAAAAAGGTCAAGATATCAAGTTTGAAAACATACGCTTGAAACTGGATGCTGGAGGGGTGCGCGCAACTGATGCCAATGGAACGGATCTTGGAAGCCATCAAGCATTTTGGTTTGCGTGGTCACAGTTTTATCCGAAAACAGCGCTTTGGCTCAATTGATCGAACGGTATTACTCCCAACGATAATTGAAACTCACACTGATGCGGTCTTCTTCCGCCATATTCATCGGCACTTCATGGCGGAGCCAACTTTCCCACAGGAGAACGTCGCCGACATTCGGTTTGACGTAAACGAAGTTGCGCAATTCTTCAGGCGCGTCCTGGTTGCGACCGGGTGCTGCCATCATCATAGCTAAGCGTGGATCTTCCAGCTTTAGCGCGCTGGTTCCTGCTGGCATCGCCACATATGTTGTGCCGCTGATGACACTATGCGGGTGCAGGTGAGACGTGTGAATGCCCCCTTCCGGCAAAATATTGATCCAAAGGGAATCCAGCTCAAGTTTTTTGCCATCCAGATCAAATTCCAAATCTTTAGCGAATGCAGCAACGTGTTTGTCGAGGGATGCCACCAAGTCTTTGAAAATCGGAAATCGCCACGCCAGATCGTTCAGCGAGGCATAGCTTGTGTAGCCGGGAAAATCATTTTCCTCGCACCACACTTGTCCCGCCTCGTCATCTTCAGCGATGGATAAACACGTCGTTTCCAGTTCGTCAGCGTCCGGCGCTTTGCCAGTTTCCGAAAGCGCAGCCCGATAGAGACGAGTGACAAAAAGGGATTTCATTTCAGACATGGATTTTCCTCAGCTCACGCCACAGACCATTCGACGGGTTGTCGAAGCACAGCTGACAAACCTGAAATGCGGCGATCTAAGCGCTCACCCTCCATGTCTGCCAATTGTTCTGGAACGGAGATTTTGAACACCTCATCGACGCGTTCAAACCGAATATGCGGTAAAATACCGGGCATGGCCGCCGAAAAAAGGTAGCCCACACGAAACAATGCGCCCAGTAATTTAGCACGTTCCATGATGCGCTTATCAGCGACAATGCCAATTGAAGGACGTGCATCGTCGTTCACCAAACCTTCGTGCCGATAGTAACTCGACAATGCGAGATAGGCTCGTCCGGGGTGGTTCACACCAACAAAACTGGCATTAGAAATGAGATTTAGTGCTTGGTCGCCACGATAGTCTGGATGGGAACGCCATGTGATATCGGCCAGCAAACACGCTGCTTTGCGATAGCGAGACTCGTCCGATGTTTCCTTCATCCCAAACGTCTTGAAAGCATGCTTGGACCATTGCGCCAATTCGCGCGAATGAACAGGAGAGCGCGCCCGCAAAACGGCCATTTCTTCAGCTGCAGTGATTAAAGGATCAGCCTGTTTTACCTTTTCGGGCAGTAAGGAGTAGAGATAGCCTTCGCGCACGCCAAGCGCTGAAAAAACAATCTTGTCGGGCTTCATGATATTGATGATTTCTTGCAGCAGTACGGCACCGTAAGGCAGCAAGTTGCGGCGGTTGCTGGAGACCGCATTGATGCCGCGCACTGACGCGCTTTTGGTGGTGGTCAAGCGTTTGCAAAGTTTCTTGGCTTCTTCTTGGTCGATCTCATAATTGTGCATCACATGAAGCGGATAGTTGCACCGTGCCATATGAAGGCGGCCCATGGCCCGCCATGTGCCACCCACCGCATAGAACGTTTTGCCTTTGGCATTCTTCAAAACCGGATTGTCTTTCAATGCTTTTTTTACAAGCTTACGTGCCGCGTCAATGGAGCCTCCACTTTCATCCTTCAAGCGCAAACCACCCAGCGGAAGCGTCAGCCCCTCACCTACGGGTTGTTTGTCGACGGCTGTGAATTCGACGCTGCCGCCACCCATATCTGCGCTCACGCCCACAGGCTTCATAAAGCCGCAAACAATTCCATAGGCCGCGTAGAGTGCTTCTTCCGGACCCGTCAGCACGTGGATTGCACTTCCCAATGCTGCCTCCGCGTCTTTGACAAAAGCAGGCCCGTTTTCCGCTTCACGTGCAGCGGCTGTGGCAAGCGTATAAATCTCATCGGCGCCTGCTTGCTTGGCCAATATGCGGAAACGTTTCAACCCCGCCAGTGCGCGAACAACACCGTCTTCATCCAGCTTGCCAGTGGTCGCGATATGCGCACCCAACCCGCATAGAATTTTTTCATTGAACAAAGGGGTCGGCGAGCGTGACAGTCCCTCGTAAACAACCAGACGCACCGAGTTGGAGCCAATATCGACGATTGCCACCGGAGACAGTTTCCGCAAACGGCCTTGGGCTTTGAGTATGGATTTCAGGGTCCGTGCCATATTGCTCTAACCCTTTGCCTTTGATTTCTTTTTTGCGGCTTTAGTGGTCAGCGTTGCCTCAGGGTTGAGAATTGTTTGCGGCGCATCTTTTTTCAAAGACTTCCCGCGACCGGACAAACTTGGGTTGGTCATGAAATATTCTTGAGCACTGAACGGCTTTTGGCCATCGCGCAATTCCATGCGTTTGGCAGTGCCGTCGGGCAAGATTTCCCAGCTCTGCTGATTGTCCATCATGTTGCCCAACATAATTTGATCGAGCACTTGTTCGTGGACAGTTGGGTTTTCAACGGGAAATAAAACTTCTACACGACGATCCAGATTGCGGGGCATCAGGTCAGCTGACCCAGCATAGACCAGCGC
>CALHHQ010000104.1 GCA_938030645.1 uncultured Rhizobiaceae group bacterium | reverse complement strand
GTTGGGGTCGCTACGATACGATCCGAGAGTGATGATGCAGCAGTTGCGATTTCGGCGATCGTGGGAGCGGTCATTTGGTTTGCCAGAATAAGAGCGGATCAACGGTCAATATAGGAGAAATTCTCGTTTGTGTATCGTGTTTGTGGCTTGTATATTCGCCCATGGAAAAAAGTGAATGGGTGCTATGAGCGATATAAACCTGCCGATCATATTGCTTGCGGCGCTCGTGGCGAGCGCAAGCCCTGGACCTGCCACATTGGCGATTGCAGGAACGTCCATGTCTTCTGGCCGAAAATCAGGATTGGCGGTCGCAGCAGGCATAACATCTGGTTCTTTGATGTGGTCAGTATCCGCGGCCCTTGGACTTGGCGTCCTAATGTTGGCCCATGCTTGGGTCTTTGAAATTATCCGCTATTTTGGGGCCGCCTATCTCATGTATCTGGCTTACAAATCGGCCAAATCTGCCCTGTCCAGCAAAGAACTTGCTGCCAAAGGCATGTCTGGTTCGTTGAAAACCCTTTACACCAAAGGGCTCGCATTGCATCTGACCAACCCTAAAGCGGTTCTGTTTTTCGGATCACTCTACGCGATAGGAATACCACCAACCGCCTCTCCATCTGATTTGATAACTGTGATTTTGGCCGTGGGCTTGCTGAGTTTTACGGTATTCCACGGCTATGCATTGATTTTTTCAACGCCATTTATGACGCGACTTTACATGCGGTTGCGGCGTTGGTTCGAAGCCGCGTTCGCCTTGGGGTTTGGTGTCGCCAGCTTCAAGATTTTGACTTCTCGATTGCAATGATATGCAAAGCAGCAATTGCTCTAATGTACTTACGCCCACTCTGGATGGATCACTTTTCCTCATGACAAAAGAAAGAATTATTTCGGTTTGTGAAATCGCTGGTTCCGTGTTGGCGATGATTTACGCTTTGCTGATTGCATCCAATACTGGAAATGAAATTCTCGGTTTCACTCTGCTTTTGTTGTCTGCGCTGTTGTTTGCAGGGTGGGGATTTATAGACAAACGTTGGGCATTTTTTGCGCTACAATTTTTCTATGCGGCTTCAGCAATCATCGGGTTGATCCGCTGGAGTTAAGCCTTTGGTCTTTTAATCCAAAGTGGCACTAAGAAAATCAAACAAGCCAATAGGAACAAAAGACTTGCAATGGTCGCAATTACATCACGCGCACTTATGGATGCCATAACAAAGAAAATGGCCGATGCGATAAACAGCAGCCATCCCCAAAGATTATAAAGCCACGCTTTCCGGTCGCTCAAGCGGCGTCTCCGAAGTAACTTTGCAGTGGTGCCACATTAATTGTACCTTTGACCATGGCTTCAATTGCATCTGCTGCTGCGATGCTTCCAGAGACTGTGGTGTAGTAAGGCACTTTGTTCAGCAGGGTTGCTTCGCGGAGCGATTTTGAATCTGACAAAGCTTTGGCGCCTTCGGTCGTGTTGAACACAAGATCGACCTGACGGTTGCGGATCGCGTCTTCGATGTGGGGACGCCCTTCTAAGACCTTGTTGATACGCGTGCATTCAACACCGTTTTCAGAAAAGTGGCGCTGTGTTCCGCTGGTGGCCAAAATTGTGAAACCAAGTGCAGCCAGCTTCTTGGCTGCTGGCAGTACGCGGGCTTTGTCATCTCCTTTGACGGATATGAACACTGTGCCTTCAAGCGGCAAGTCGTTTGATGCACCAAGCTGTGCTTTTGCAAATGCGAGAGCATAGTCGCGATCAAGCCCCATGACTTCGCCGGTGGATCGCATTTCTGGGCCAAGCAATGTGTCGACACCGGGGAAACGCGCGAACGGGAAGACGGATTCTTTAACAGCGATGTGGTCCAGATTGCGTGGGGATGGACGGTTGGGCAAAATGGTTGCGAGTTTGTCACCTGCCATGACACGGGCCGCCAATCGTGCGATTTGAGCGCCGATGGTCTTCGCCACGAATGGCACGGTACGTGATGCGCGAGGGTTTACTTCCAGCACATAGATCGTGCCGTCTTTGATGGCATATTGAACATTCATCAAACCGATCACGCCGAGCGCTTTTGCCATGGCTGCGGTTTGGCGTTCCAATTCGTCCAGCGTTGCATCATCCAATGAATGTGTTGGTAGAGAACATGCGGAGTCACCAGAGTGAATTCCCGCTTCCTCAATGTGTTCCATGATTCCGCAGACAAAGACTTCGTCCCCGTCGCAGAGACAATCCACATCCACTTCAATTGCGTTGGTGAGGTAACTGTCTATCAGGACAGGGGTGTCGCCAGAGACCACAACAGCTTCGTTGATATAGCGTTCGAACTGGGTATCATCGCGAACGATTTCCATAGCGCGACCACCGAGAACGTAGGATGGGCGAATGACAACCGGATAGCCCACTTCTTTCACGATCTCACGGGCATGATCTACAGAGCGCGCAATGCCGTTGACCGGCTGTTCCAGTTTCAAATCGTGGAGCAGTTTTTGGAAACGGTCACGATCTTCTGCAAGATCGATTGCGTCTGGCGATGTGCCGAGAATTGGTACCCCAGCGGCTTCCAAATCGTTGGCCAATTTCAACGGTGTTTGACCACCGAATTGAACGATCACACCAAGGAACTCGCCATCTTCTTGTTCTGTGCGGATGATTTCCAACACGTCTTCTGCAGTCAGTGGTTCGAAGTATAGGCGATCAGAAGTGTCGTAATCTGTGGACACGGTTTCTGGATTGCAGTTGACCATAATGGATTCAATGCCAGCATCTTCCAGCGCGAAAGCGGCGTGGCAGCAGCAATAGTCGAATTCAATTCCTTGACCGATGCGGTTTGGACCGCCGCCCAAAATCATCGCCTTCTTACGGCCAGAAATTCC
>CALHHQ010000103.1 GCA_938030645.1 uncultured Rhizobiaceae group bacterium | reverse complement strand
GCTTTGATAATGCCCGCAGCTTCATCGATCGTATCACGCGTCCAAGTTAGCGGTGGAGAAAGGATCATCGTATCCCCCACAGCGCGCATCATCATGCCTGCTTCGATGGAATGATCACGTACAACAACTGCAGCACTTCCCGATGGTTCAAACCGTTCCTTGGTTGATTTGTCTTTGACAATTTCAATCGCAGCCAAGAGCCCAAAGCCACGAATTTCACCAACCAACGGATGGTCGCCAACAACTTCTTGAAGCTTTGAGACCAGATAAGTGCCAGTGTCATCACGAACGCGCTCGATAAGACCTTCTTTTTCGATGATATCGATATTGGCCAGAGCAACGGCACAGCCAACGGGATGACCCGAATAAGTGTACCCGTGATAATATTCGCCATGGCTGGCCAAGGTTTTGGCAATTCTGTCGCCCACCAAAACGGCAGACAGCGGCTGATATCCTGACGTAATAGCCTTTGCGACCGTGATTGTATCAGGTTCAATGCCCATGCTTTCTGCGGCAAACCATGCGCCAGTTCGTCCAAAGCCAGTGATCACTTCATCCAGCATCAACAGCACGTCATACTTCTTACAAATGCGCTGAATTTCGGGCCAGTAACTCGTAGGTGGGATCTTCACGCCGCCCGCTCCTTGAATCGGCTCACCAACAAACGCAGCCACATTTTCCGCGCCGGCTTCTAAAATGGCGTCTTCAACCGCTCTAGCCGCACGCAATCCAAATTCATGATCGCTCTCACCTTTATACGCCAACTCGTAAGCATAAGGCGCCATCACATGAACGAACCCCGGCAACATTGGGCCGAGTTGCGAATGCATCGCACCCATCCCGCCCATGGATGTCGCAGCAATGGTAGAGCCGTGATAAGCATCGTGACGCGATATGATGATCTGTTTCTCCGGCTTTCCTTCCAATGCCCAATAGTGCCGAACAGTGCGGATAGCGGTATCATTGCTTTCAGAACCAGATGCCCCGAAAAACACTTGGTTGATGTGAGCAGGTGCAAGATCGGCCACACGCTTCGCCAACAAAGCCGCTTGCGGATGGGTCGTTTTGAAAAACGTATTATAATAGGCGAGTTCCTGCATCTGCTCGTAAGCAGCACGGGCCAGTTCTTCGCGCCCATAGCCTGCGTTCACACACCAAAGGCCCGCCATAGCATCCAAAATCGCATTGCCTTCACTATCAAAGATATGATTGCCATCAGCCCGCGTAACAACCCGTACCCCCTGCTCGCGCAGTTCATCATGGTCCGTAAACGGATGCAGATGATGGGCATTATCGATTGATTGAAGTTGTTCGGTGGAGAAATTTTTATAAGCCATAAGATGCTCGCCTAAATGTAGATTTGAAAGAGTAATTTCGCTTCAAACAAACCTACTGGGGAGAATATCCAATACGCGCGCACAATTGCAGCAAAAGGCTCTGCGCACAAACCGAACTGAAAATGAGCGGCCAATTCATTGATCAAAATCCATTCTCACGACGTCTGCCAAGTCATTCCGCCAACTTATTATGGCTACAAGCACTCTTAACGCTCTATTCACCCTGTTTCAAATCAGTTTGTGCGAACCAAACGAATGAAAGGTCTCTTTAAGTTAGCAAACTCTAAATTGAAGGCTCACGCCCAAAAAATTGGAATTTGTTATGCGTACTTTCTTGAAAGCCATCCCGCTTGGACTTGTATATTTTATGGTCGCCAGCACTGCCCATGGGCAGACATGGACTGTCAAAAATGCAAAAAACAAAGCCTACTCTGCGACATCCATCAAAACAGTCGAAAAGTTGCGTCGGGGCAACAAACTCAAGTCTCGCAGCTGGGTTGAGACGAAAGCTGGGTCGGGCCTTACTTTGGTGAGCAAAGGCAATGTTGTCGTTGTAGCGCCCAACTCAAAACTTCAACTGACAAACAATCAGAAAATATTCGTCCGTTATGGTCGCGTCAGTATCAAAACATCGAAACAGGGTTTGAAAGTATCGACCTTACGCTTGACTGCTAACAGCAAGAACGCCCGCTTTGCACTTTCCGCAAAAGGCCGTAAGGCGTTTGTGAAAGTTTCACGCGGGAACGTAGATGTGAAGACATCGTTCTTTGCACGAACTCAAACTGTTGCTTCTGGAAAAACGTTCAACACCGGAAACCGCAACTCCTTTGCCAGTGCAGACGTTGCGAAACGCGGTGGCAGAGATGTGACAGCATCCACTTCGAAAGCCCGCAATCAAGGCGCTGGCTCGATTGCAGCACCAGTGGCAAATGAACCAACTATTTCTGCACCAGTTGCCAACGAGCCTTCGATTGCCAACCCGCCATCAGTATCTCCATCCATTTCAAATGAACCGTCTTTCGAAGCACCGCGTTCGGAAGAAAACCCTGGTGTTGCACCGAGCTAAAATCACCCAAAACCGAAAAATCATTCAATCCCGCCCATTGGAAACGATCGGCGGGATTTTTCTTTGCGCCGCTCACCAAATAAAGAGCAACGAATTTAGTGGTTCAATCGGCGTTTTTCAGTTACGTGCGAAGCCAAATTGTTTTTCCTCAACAATAAGACCCAAACACAGTGTCACAGCCAGATCAAAGAACCTGCCCCATTTTCACGCGCCAAAGCGAAGTTGGCCTTGAAGTCCTCGCTTTCCGCCACCCATTTGCTGGAACGCAATTGATACAAGGTTCGGTGAGTGAAGATGAACGTATGCAAGACGCTGCAGCACGCGCTGTGCTGGAACAAAGTGGAATTGCTGTGGAAGGAGTTCCTCTGAGCCTTGGAACGTCGAATGGTGTGGTTCCCAGAGAAACTTGGAACTTCTTTTTGTTCCCTTGCCCACCCCTTCCCGACAATTGGACTCACCACTTTTCTGATGACGATGGCGGCGAATACAAATTCTTTTGGCAACCTGCAGAAGAATATCTTGAAGGTGATTGGCCAGCCCCATTCATTCGCGCTTTGCGTTTTGCTGTTTCCAAAGTTGAAAAACTGAACGAAGCCAAAAGAAATCAATATTGCGAAATACAGCACCCAAAAATCGCACGACAAATACTCAAAACGCTCGCCCAACAAGACGCGGGTAAGCCGATTGATCCAACGGAAATTGCACGTTCAATTGCGGGATCTGACGAGAAAAAGTGGCGCAAATTGATGCCAGACATTCGAAACGAAGCTGTGAAGCTCGCATTCAATGGTGAAATTAGCGTTCTGCGCAAAGGAAAACCGATATTGGGGGCCAATTTCAAAGGACTGTACAAAATCGGGCCTTATCAGAACTAATTTTCTGACCTGTTTTGACATTGGGTCTCAGAAAAGGTTCAGTTGACGCAACGAAAAATTGTTGCGGAGACTCGGGATGCGAAATTATTGGAAACCACTGGTCCTCACACTTTGGTGCACGGGATTGCTGTTTCTTTCTCCGGCACAAGCCCAAATTCAAATCAATTTGGGCAGCGATGAACAAGTCTTTCGCGTGTTGCAAAGAGCGGGCTATTCAAACCCCAAAGTGACCAAGCGGTCTTTGACAATAATACGCACTGAAGCCTGTAAAGACGGCAAAAAATATCGGTTAAAAGTAAGCATACTGGGTCGCATCACCAGTACTTCTCAAATTGGCACTTGCCAAACCCAACAGCAGGTCGTCGCATTCTCTGAAAGACAAGTCAGGCAAACCCTCAAGCGCAATCGTTATTCCAATATTGAAACGCGCGGTGCACGTGGAGGCGTTCAAGCCATTGCCTGCCGAAATGGTCGAAAGTTCGAGATATTCTTCAACCGCCAAGGCAAGGTTGTGGCACGAAATGACTTGGGTTACTGCGCGCCCAAAAAACTATCGAACGATGAGATCATCAGGTCTCTGGAAACGGCCGGTTACCGTCGTGTTGAAGTGACCCAATCCAATCCGCCCCGCTACGTGGCCGAAGCTTGTGGCAATGAAAGGCGCTATCGCCTGCTATTGAACAACAAAGCTCAAGTCGAATCCCGCCGTTCCATTGGTGATTGCAGACGTCGGTTTTCTTCCGATGGAATTGCAGGCCTTTTGAAAGAACGCGGCTACTCAAAAATTGAAGTCACACGCAGAAACTCAACCCCTTATCAAGCCTTGGCTTGCCGCAACAACGACAAATACGAAGTCACCATTGGCCGCCGCGGACGCATTCGCAATGAAAAAATCATTGGAACCTGCCGTGTACGGTTCGATGCAAGAACTTTGTCCGATCTCATGCAAAGCCGCGGCTACAACCGCATCAAAGTTGTGCGTGCAGACCGCGCCCCATATATCGCGGAAGGCTGCAAAGGCGATTCACTTCAAGAAATTCAAGTGGGACAATTCGGTAAAGTCTTGCGCGAATACCGCATAGGCAAATGCGGACGCCCCCTCTCCCGCGATGCACTTGCTGCGCAGATTAGAAAGACTGGCAGATCGATTGTGCGTTTGGACAAAACCAACAGCGGCTGGACTGCCCAAGAGTGTAACCAAGAGAAAAAACTGCTTGTCAGCTACAATCCTTATGGCGAGCAAACCAACATTCGCGCCGATGGAAGCTGTCAGTCCGAGACCGTACTCAA
>CALHHQ010000102.1 GCA_938030645.1 uncultured Rhizobiaceae group bacterium | reverse complement strand
GTCTCCGAATACAGCTTTCAATGAGTTGTATTCCATCCGGTCATTTTCTGGTGTCGATGTACCATGAGCATTGATGTAGCTGATTTCGTCGTGGCTGATGTTTGCGTCAGACAATGCGTTTTGAACCGCAGCAATCACTGGGGACCCATCCGGCGATGAGCGTGTGCGGTGGAAGTGATCGGCTTTTTCACCACAACCGCGCACAACGGCCAGAATTTCGGCACCACGAGCTTGGGCACTTTCCAAAGATTCCAGCACCAATGCGCCTGCACCTTCTGCCATGACGAACCCGTCACGATCTTTCGAAAATGGTTTGGCTGCTTTTTCTGGATGCTCATTTTGAGTGGTGAGTGCTGAGAGAAGCGAAAAGCGAATAAGTGACTCCATTGTCACTGATCCGTCTGTCCCGACGCAGAGGGCTGTTTCTGTTTCACCACGGCGAATGGCTTCAACGCCGAGTTGGACTGCAGTCGTTCCAGAGGCGCAAGCGGTGGACAGTGAAATCGGAAGGCCAGTTGTTCCAAACTTGTCTGACAGGCGATCTGCGGTGCGCCCGAATTGGAGCAGCTCGTACATGTCTTTGTGCTTTTGAGTGCGAGCCATATCGATCAGACGATCATAGCCTTCCAACTCGGAATTTCCCGCTTCTTTGTCCAGAGCGAAACGGTGCTGCCATTCCATTTCAACTGGTGGAGACGCGAGGAAAAGCGGTCCGGGAAACTCGCCCATAGGCAATCCGGATTCCTGCACAGCTTCTTCTGCAGCACTGTCAGCCAAAGCATAGGTAAGACTTGGTGCTGACTGTTGATCCAATTCCATGAAATCAACGGTTCCGGCAACGGATGTTTTCAACCCATCCGTTTCAAACCGTTCAATACGGTGAATACCAGATTTACCGCTGGTCAATGCAGCCCAATTGTCCTGCTTGCCTTTGCCAAGCGAAGACACAACGCCAACGCCGGTGACAACAACAATGGGACGGCCTTTAAAGTCTTTGTGAGGTGATGTGCTCATTTTGGTGCTCTGCCTCTGATTACTTTGAAACGGGTTCAACCAGCGCCATGCCTTCGGCGCGGTTGTGACCTATTGTTGTGACAAGAATATTGTCTGGAGCCTTGTCGGCTTCTGCTTCATCTGCGGCCATGGGCTTGTACATCGCATTCTGTTTGAACGACAAAGCCGCGAGAGCCACACCAAGTGGGAAATGGGTTTCGATGGAATGCCCCATAATATTGCCGAAGCCACGCACAGGGGCGTCACCTAGGTGGGTCTTCAAGAACGTTTGTTCTGCTTTAGTGATATCTGCACATCCAGTTGCACCCGACAAAACAGCCGTCGAACCCGATGTGGAAAGTTTCGCAAAAGCGCGACCTAAACGTTTGCTTGTTGCATCATCATCGCGGCGTCCATGCTCTGCAGAAACACCACTCAGTTTCGCGTATGGCTTTGCTCCACGTGCTTCAGCGTGCGCACGTGATTCCATCACCAAAAATGCACCTACTGAACCAAGGACCGTACCGTCTCGGTTCCACAAGTCGGCATGTTTGCCTTCCTGCAAATATCCGCCCAATGCAAAGAACAAGAGCATGTCGCTGCGTTCCGCATTATAGGCACCACCCACCAAGACAATGTCACTTTGGCCAGATGCGATGCGGGCATGTGCGGTTTGGATCGCTGAAATTCCAGCGCCTTCTTCACCCATGAATGTGCGGGACGAACCCGTGACTTTGTGAACGATAGAAATATTACCAGCCAGCAAATTGGACAATTGTGCCAAAAACAATGTGGGGCGCAGATCATTGGACAAACGTTCCGCCAAAAGTGCATCAGTGTCGTTGGAGCCACGCCCTTCTTTCATGACGGCTGCGTCGACTTCTATATCGCGTTCGCCACCGCCTGCTGCCACAATCATATCCATGCGACCGCACAACGTTTCGTCTTCTTTTGCACCGGCATCATCCAATGCGAGACCAGCGGCATAGGTGCCGATTTGCTGCCAAGGTTCCATCTGGCGCATGTCGCGGCGGGAAATCTGTTGCGACCAATCTGGTTCGGTTAATGCGTGAACGGGGTAGGGCGCAAAACGTTCGCTGTCCACATTGGCAGGCTTGCCGGATTGCAGAGCATCCCAATGGGCCTGCGGACCTTCGCCCAGCGATGAGAGCAGACCAATACCTGTGATCCAGACTTCATTGTTTTGTAAATTGTTGTCGCCCATTCGGTCGTCGCTCCATGATGACGGAAACTTCGTTCCGTGTGACAATATCAATACGTTGGAAAGGAGGCAGGGGCTAGGCTTTCCCGCAGAAAATTAGACTATGGTAACCGACCATTTTTTTAAGCAGGAAGATGCTCCGCTGGCATATTCAGCTCTTTTGCGCGATCGGCAATCATGTTTGCGAATTTGGGGTCCGGAAACTCCATCGTTTTGAAAGTTAGTTGGGCGTTGCAAATGCGCTTGCCATCCGACTTGATGGAAGCCTTCGTCATCGCAAAACCTGACCCGTCATGTTCCATCACGGCTTCAATTTCGAGCGGTGTTTCAGGCTCCACGAATGTGCGCAATTTGCCTTCTTTGACACCCACCAAAAATGGCATCGCGGCGAATTTGCTTTTCGACATAATCAGAAAACCGGAAGCTTGCGCCATCGTCTCTATAAGCAAAACGCCAGGCACTAGCGGCAGGCCAGGGAAGTGGCCTTCGAAGACAGGGCTTTGTTCTGGTACTTTTGATTGGGCTAGCAGGATGCCAGACTCAAGATCGACCGAAACTATCCGGTCGATCATCTGAAAATATTCAAGGTGCATTTGGTGCGACCGTACTAGGCTTTGTCCGCGACCAAGCCGTCGATCTTGCCGCAGAGGTTTTTCATGACGAAATATTCCTCGGTTGCAGCTTTGCCGTCGTTCACTTCTTG
>CALHHQ010000101.1 GCA_938030645.1 uncultured Rhizobiaceae group bacterium | reverse complement strand
CCATCGGCAAATGCACCACTGGTGGTCAGCGCCAAAGCCACGATGCTCGTTGCGAGTATATTCTTCATAGTTTCCTCCACTAAAGCCCGACGGTGTTCGTGGGCAAAATTCACTAGGTGAACGATAACCGAGGTTATCAGTCTCATCCGTGCACTTTTCCAAAGCGCTTTGGATTGTTCTTAGAATGTCGCTCCCATATTCATCTGTCAAGCGAAGCGTACCAAATCTGTTATAATCATTGCAATTTGTGAGCATTTTGAAGCAAATTAGCAAAGAGCTTGCATCTTCGGAGCTGTTGTGGCGTGATAAATTCAAATCGCTTTGAAAAATCAGAAACTATGGCTTCCGCACCCATAAACCTCAAAAAACTGTCAGAAATTCTTGGGCTGTCGCAAACCACGGTCAGCAGGGCGCTCAACGGTTTTCCTGAAGTGAGTGAGAAAACCCGCGTGCGGGTACAACAAGCGGCCGATGGATTGAACTATCGACCCAGCCCAAGTGCAGCGAGTTTGGCAACCGGTAAGACACGCGCCATCGGACATGTGATACCGATTTCCGAACACCGTATGATCAATCCTCATTTTTCTGATTTCTTGGCTGGTGCCAGTGAGGCCTACGCGGCTGCGGGGTATGACATTTTGTTGCGCATGGCGCCTGCTGGTGAAGAAGAGGACATCTACCGCGATTTTGCCAGCAGGCGACGTGTCGATGGGGTGGTCGTCCATGGTCCGAAAACCGTTGAACCGCGCATTGATTTGCTGAAATCAATCAACCTGCCGTTTGTGGTGCATGGTCGCTCAGGTTCAGACACGGATACTTATTCATGGTTGGACGTGAACAATCTCAATGCGTTTCAACAGGGAACTCAGTTGTTAATTGATCAAGGTCACACTCGAATTGCACTGGTCAATGGTTTGGAGAGCATGAACTTTGCATTGCGTCGGCGAGCTGGGTTTGAAGCTGCACTTGAAGCCAACAACATTGCTGCTGATTCTCGATACATTTGCAGTGCAGATATGACAGAGACCTATGGACACGATGCTACAGTGGCCCAATTGGCTCTCAAAAATCCACCAACCGCATTGATGTTTGCGTCCATTCTGCCAGCAATGGGAGGCGTTCGTGCTTTGAATGAATTGGGTCTACGTGCTGGCAAAGATGTGGCGATCATCACCTATGATGATCAGCTGTCATTTCTGCAGTCTCCTGATGGTGAAAACACAACCCCATTCTTCACATCTATAAGTTCCTCAATTCAAGCTGCTGGAAAGCGCGTAGCAGAAATGCTTCTCGCACAGATTGATGATTCCAGTAGGTCGCCGCTCAACGAGTTGTGGGAAGCTGAGATCGTGCAGGGACAAACGACGAAACAAACTTAGAAGCCCAGGCCGTTGAAAGCACTTCGGCTACGAAATTCAATCCTTTGAAGGAATAATATGACCGCCTACGAATCTCTCGCCAAACGATTTCCTGCTGACTTTCAATTTGGAGTGGCAACAGCTGCCTATCAGATTGAAGGTGCCGTTCACGAAGATGGTCGCAGAGCGTCGATTTGGGATGCATTTTCACATATGCCAGGGCGGGTTTTTGAGGGTCATACTGGCGATGTTGCTTGTGACCACTACAACCGATGGGAAGCCGATCTTGATCTGATAGCATCTTTGAATGTTGATGCGTATCGTTTCTCAATTGCATGGCCGCGCATTGTTCCTGATGGCAGGGGTGAAGTGAACGAAGCTGGGCTGGATTTCTATGACCGCTTGATCGACGGATTGGTGGCGCGCAACATCAAAGTGTTTCCGACGCTTTATCACTGGGATTTGCCTTTGACTCTGCAAGGGTATGGAGGATGGACCAATCGCGATACTGCTGAAGCGTTTGCTGACTACACAAAGATTGTGGTTTCTCGCTTGGGAGATAGGATCGACGCTTTGGCGACTTTCAACGAGCCGTGGTGTTCGACCTATCTCGGTCATTTGATTGGAAAACATGCCCCAGGTGAAAAAAATCTTGATGCCGCAATGGCGGCCGTTCATGTCACAAATTTGGCGCATGGCTCGTCGGTAAAAGCTGCGCGTGCAGAGTGTTCTGATATCCCTATGGGCATTGTTCTCAATGCAGTCTCAACATATGCAGCAAGCAATCGCGAAGAAGATTTGGCAGCTGCTGAAAGATCTTTCCAGTTCAACAATGGTGTCTTTTTTGGCCCTCTATTCAATGGGGCCTATGATGATGATCTGATGCAAGCGCTGGGAGATAAACTGCTCATTCAAAACGGTGATTTGGAAATCATAAATCAACCGTTGGATTGGTGGGGTTTCAACTATTATTTCCCAGATACGGTAAAACACGACCCATCAAAGAACGCTGTGTTTCCGGCAAGTGTTTCTGTTCCATCCACCAACTCAAATGTCAGAACTGACATTGGTTGGGAGATCAAAGCTGAAGGTATGTCGCATCTGTTGAAGCAAGTTTACGCTCGGTACGAAAACTTGCCTCCATGCTACATCACCGAAAACGGCGCTTGCTATAATATGGGTGTGAACGAAAGTGGAGAGGTGGATGACCAACCACGATTGGATTACTTGGAAACGCACCTGAATGTGCTGGCTGATACAATTGATTTTGGAATTCCATTGAAAGGGTATTTCGCTTGGAGTCTCATGGACAATTATGAGTGGGCCGAAGGGTATAAAATGCGTTTTGGGTTGGTGCACGTGGACTACGATACGCAGGTTCGCACAATTAAAAAGAGTGGCAATTGGTACAGCAACTTGCTTGCAGCGCGCGAAGAGTGAATTCCAAAACCTGAAATACTGTGAACATGACTTAGCGTCGGGTTTCATTGGACCCAGAGGCTATTGAAATTTTCCGAGATACCTGTTCACCTGCGGGTTGAATTTTCAACAATTGGATATTGATATGAAACTCGTTCGCTACGGAAAAGCCGGAGAAGAAAAGCCAGGTTTGATTGACGAGGACGGAGTACTCCGCGACTTGTCGCGCAAAGTGAAGGATATCTCTGGCGACTTTCTGAATGACAAAACGCTGAAGATGCTCCGAGGCCTCGATGTAAAGAAACTCAAGAAAGTCGAAGGTCGCCAGCGCATGGGGCCTTGCGTTGGAAATATCGGAAAATTTCTATGCATCGGCCTTAACTATTCTGACCATGCCGCCGAAACGGGCGCTGATATACCAAAGCACCCAATCTTGTTTTTCAAAGCCAACTCAGCCGTCGTCGGTGCAAATGATGCCGTGTCGTTGCCCCGTCAAAGTAAAAAGTCCGATTGGGAAGTTGAGCTGGGTGTCGTGATTGGGCGTAAGGCAAAATACGTTTCTAAAAAGGATGCTCTGAAATATGTCGCCGGCTACTGCGTGATCAACGATGTTTCGGAAAGAGAGTTCCAAACGGAACTGACCGGCCAGTGGACCAAAGGAAAGAGTTGCGACACATTTGGCCCAACCGGCCCATGGCTTGTGACGCGCGATGAAGTGAAAGATCCTCAGGCGCTCGACATGTGGTTGGACGTTAACGGCAAGCGTTGCCAAACAGGAAATACGTCCACAATGATTTTCACCGTAGCGGAGATTATTGAGCATCTGTCTTCACTCATGACTTTGCATCCGGGGGATGTTATTTCTACAGGCACGCCTCCGGGCGTTGGCCTCGGCATGAAACCAAAACCTGTCTTCTTGAAGGAAGGCGATGTGATGGAACTGGGAATCGAAGGCCTTGGGCAGCAAAAGCAAAAAGTGAAACGTGACAAATAATCCTCAGGTCTGGTGATATGAAAATTGCCGTTATTGGAGCAGGCCTGATTGGGCGCAAGCACATTGATCTTGTGTCAAATGCCGGCTGGCTATCGGCAATAGTTGATCCAGACCCTGCCGCAAAGATATTGGCAGAGACGTGTGGTGTGAATTGGTTTCACACTGTTCAGGATTGTTTTGAATCCGACATTCCAGACGGAGCAATAATTGCTACACCCAACCAACTGCACGTTCAGCATGGTCTGGATTGCGTCAATTCAGGCGTTCCGGTTTTGATCGAAAAACCAATCGCTGATTTGTCTGCTGCAGCCACTGCATTGGTGAGAGCTGCTGATGACAAGGGTGTGCCAATTCTTGTTGGGCATCACCGACGCCATAACCCACTGATCAAAGCGGCCAAGAGCGCTATTGAAAATGGGCAACTGGGAGATATCGTTGCTGTGCATGCACAATTTTGGCTGTACAAACCTAACGACTATTTTTCGGTTCAATGGCGCAGCCAGAAGGGAGGAGGTCCCGTATTCATCAACCTGATCCACGATATCGATTTGCTGCGGCATCTGTGCGGTGAAGTTATAAGTCTTCAGGCCATGGAATCGAACGGTGCGCGGGGATTTGAAGTCGAAGACACAGCCGTCATTTTGATGCGGTTTGAAAATGGTGCACTGGGCACCGTCACTGTTTCAGACAGTGTTGTGGCGCCGTGGAGTTGGGAACTCACATCAGGTGAAAATCCTGCATATTCCAAAACGCCAATGTCCTGTTACAAGATAGGTGGGTCGCAAGCATCTTTAGCTCTTCCGGACATGTCCATGTGGAAGCACGAAGGAGAGCGCAGTTGGTGGGCACCTATTGAACAGGGCTCTAGTCCATTTATGCAAGCTGATCCTCTGGAGATTCAACTCCAACATTTCAAAGAGGTCATCGAAGGCAACACTTCTCCCTTGGTGAGTGGGCATGAAGGTGTTCAAACCTTGCGGGTTGTTGAAGCTATCAAACTGGCCGCTGCATCAGGTGAAACTCAACACCTGTGATTTGACATCCCGACTAATTCAAACTGGTATCAAGAACGGCAGTTTCTTTGACAGCTTGCATGGAAACATACGTAGATGTTTGTGCCACGTGCGGTAATTCTGAAAGTGTTTCTCCAAGCAGTTTTCGATAACTGGGCATATCCGTTGTTCGTATTTTCAAAAGATAATCAAATCCGCCTGCAACCATATGGCATTGTTCAATCTCACCATGTTTGCTGACCGCTTGATTGAACTCGCTCAAAGCATCTTCGCGCGTGTCAGACAATTTCACCTCAACAAACGCGATATGGTTCAATCCCATTTTCACAGGGTCAATCAACGCCCTGTAGCCCAGGATATAGCCGTCTTTCTCGAGCCTTTTTACACGAGCATGGCAGGGGGTTTTCGACAATCCGATTGTGTCGGCAAGATCTGTTACAGTCATGCGCGCATCTGAACTGAGTGCCTTCAAAATTTTAAGGTCAAAGGCATCAAGTTTGGATCTTAATGTTTGGTTTGTTCTCATGTTCTAAATTCTTGTCAAATTTTGGACGTAATCTCCATATTATGAAAAATATACGCGATTAATGATCGAAAATATAGGGCAAAGTTAGACAGTCTGATCAGGAGTTACTATGCCCCATTCTGTTTTTTTGAACCCTTTGAAATCCGAGCAAGCAGCAGTTGAAGAACTTTTGGCAATGGCTGACATTGATTTTGCTCTTCGAAGTCGCATTGGCCAACGCGCCATCGAATTGGTGGAAAGGATCCGAGAAGACAGTGCTCCCAATGTAATGGAACTCTTTCTGGGAGAGTATGGCTTGTCCAGCGACGAAGGGGTTGCTCTGATGTGCTTGGCGGAAGCCCTACTGCGCGTTCCCGATGGTGAGACAATGGATGCGCTTATTGAGGATAAAATTGCGCCCAGTGAATGGGGGCAGCATCTGGGGAAATCACACTCTTCCCTCATCAACGCCTCCACATGGGCGCTCTATCTCACGGGCAAAGTTCTGAAAGAAGACGACAGCGACAACTCTGTAACGGGCATTCTATACGGTGCCATTAAACGTCTGGGGGAACCTGTCATCCGCCAAGCAGTCACACGGGCTATGAAGGAAATGGGGCGCCAATTTGTATTGGGCGAAACCATCGAGAAAGCGATGGAACGGGCAGAGGTCAAGCAAAGGGAAGGATATACGTATTCCTACGATATGCTTGGTGAAGCTGCGCGAACAGAGCGCGATGCCCGTCGGTATCTGCTCGCTTACAGTGATGCAATTGGAGAACTGGGAAAACAAAGTGAGTCTGATTACATTGCAGAAAATCCAGGCATTTCCATTAAGCTGTCAGCCCTACACCCGCGATATGAAACTTTAAAACGCGAACGGGTACTGCAAGAGCTGGTTCCACGCGTGCAGTCTCTTGCAGTCTTAGCCAAGTCTGCAGGAATTGGCTTCAATATCGATGCAGAAGAGGCCGGTCGACTTGAGTTATCGCTTGCGGTTATTGAACAAGTGTTGAGCGACCCATCTCTGGCGGGTTGGGACGGTTTTGGAGTTGTTGTACAAGCCTATGGTCGGCGCGCCCCAGAAGTTTTGGATTGGCTTTATACGCTGGCCAAAAAGCTTGATCGCAAAATCATGGTACGTCTTGTGAAGGGCGCTTATTGGGACACTGAGATCAAACTCGCACAGGTTGAAGCCCACAAAGAATTTCCTGTTTACACTCGAAAGGCTGCGACCGATGTAAGCTATATTTGCTGCGCCCAAAAACTGCTGTCCATGACAGATCGGATATACCCGCAGTTTGCCACGCACAATGCTCACACTGTTGCCGCCATTCTAGAAATGGGCACTGATAAGACCTCATTTGAGTTCCAGCGTCTTCACGGCATGGGAGAAGCTTTGCATGACACTGTTCTGCG
>CALHHQ010000100.1 GCA_938030645.1 uncultured Rhizobiaceae group bacterium | reverse complement strand
AATGTACCGACCAAATTGCCGTCTCCATCAATTTCCCAGCACGACAATGATGTGTATCGCCCAGAGCGCGAAGCCCAGACATGGGCTCCCGCTTCAATGGCGCGCCAATCGTTCCCCGTCGCCACCACTACAGGGTCGACCCCATTCATAATGCCCTTATTGTGGGTCGCCGCCCGATATGGATCCACCATCGCAAAGGCGCAGGCTTCGACGATGCCTTGGGCAATCCGCTCACCGGAATAGTCTTTCGTCGCAAGCGCTTCGGGCGTGAGGCGCACCATGGCGCGGGCGATACGTCGGTCGGCATAGTTGGACAATATACGCAGACGCACTTCGCCACCTGTAATCTCTTCAATCAACGGCGCAACAGTTTCCGCCATCGTGTTCACCGTGTTTGCACCCATGGCATCCCGTACATCCACCAACAGATGCACCACCATCATGGGGCCAACGGCGGTTTCGTCAAACACATGCACTTCCACGTCTTGGCACCCGCCGCCCAGAGAAATCAGCACCTGGTCTTTTTCGTTAGCCGCTTCAATGATTTTCGCACGTTTGTTCAATATTCGTGCCCGTGCGCCATGGGGATCGCTCAAACCAAGAACCTGAATTTGCGCCCGCATGATTGGGTCCATGCTGGAGGTTTGAAACCCACCACAATCCCGTGCAATCCGCGCCATGAAAGATGCAGCTGCAACAACAGAGGGTTCTTCCACCGCCATGGGAATGAGATAATCACGACCATTGACGGTGAAGTTTGTGGCAATACCGATGGGCAATTCAAACGTGCCGAAGACATTTTCAATCATTCCGTTGGCCACAGAAAGCGGCAGGCCGCCTTTGCCAAACGCTTCTGCTTCACCTGTTTCAAGCAGCGTCGCATCAACCAGCTTCGCCATTCGATCTTCTGGCGACAGATTGCGCAAACCTTCCAAACGAGAATTGATCGACAGTCGTTTTGTTTTGCTCACGGCTTCACCCAAAAAACAGCTTTGTCTTGCTGAGCAAAATGGGTGGCGAAAGCAATCAAGTAAAGCCGGATTTGCAGAATTTTGAGAAGCGTCAAACCCCTTGAAATGCTTGACTCCCGGCGCTGTTTCTTTATATCGAGCGGTGAACCGAGGTGCAGATCAACTGTGTCCGGTTCTTATCACCCAACCAGACTGGCAAAAAGGCGCTTGTTTTCAAGGGATTATCTATTGGGCTTGTCTCAATAATGCCTTGGCAAAGCGCAGCTGAACACTAAAGGAAAAAACGATGTTCGCAGTCATTAAAACAGGCGGAAAGCAGTATTCTGTAGCCGTCGAAGACCAATTAAAGGTCGAAAAGCTCGCTGGCGAACCCGGCGACATGATCGAAATCAACGAAGTTCTGATGGTCGGCAACACTGTCGGCGCTCCCCTTGTGGATGGCGCGATGGTCACTGCTGAAATCGTGGAACAAGGCCGTGCGCGCAAGGTTATCGCCTTTAAAAAGCGTCGTCGCCAAAATTCACGCCGTACAATCGGTCACCGTCAGCACTACACATTGTTGCAAATTAGCGAAATTCTGACAGACGGTAAGAAGCCTTCGAAAAAAGCAACGGGCGCAACAAAAGCGACCAAGGCTCCGAAGGAAAAGCCAGCTAAAGAAGCTCCAGCGAAAAAAGCCGCTGCTCCAAAAGCTGAAAAGCCTAAGGCAGAACCAAAAGCTGCTGCTGAAGTTCCAGCTGGCGCTTTGTTTGCTGCACCAGAGGGCACACCTGACGATCTGAAATTGATCAAAGGCGTTGGCCCGGTTCTTGAGAAAAAACTCAACGACTTTGGCGTGACTAAGTTTGCTCAGGTCGCAGAATTTTCTCGCGACGACATTGAAAAACTGGACGAAGCGCTTTCCTTTAAAGGACGCATCGACCGTGATGAATGGCTGGCTCAAGCCGCTGAATTGGCAAAAACCTCAGCGAACAGCTAGTATAGAGATATAGGAGACTAAGATATGGCTCATAAAAAAGCTGGTGGCTCATCTAGAAACGGTCGCGATTCTGCCGGACGCCGTCTTGGCGTGAAAAAATTCGGTGGTCAGTCCGTGATTCCAGGAAACATTCTCGTGCGCCAACGCGGCACGAAATGGCACCCGGGCACAAATGTAGGCATGGGCAAAGACCATACCTTGTTTGCGCTGACGGAAGGCAAAGTCACATTTGCAACCAAAGCAAACAAACGCACCTATATTTCCGTCATGCCAGTGGCGGAAGCTGCTGAATAACCGGAACACAATATGTATCATCCGGTGTCTCGAACCCCGGATGTCATATCAAAGACATTATAAAAGGGGAGATGGGGCACCATCTCCCCTTTTTCGTTTCAAAATGCATTTAGAGGAAATGTGAAACGCAAAAGGGCAAACCTGAAAGAGAAGGAATGCCCCCATGGATATTCTCGTAACAAGACGTTTAACCTTGAGATCACCGTTAGAAGTTGATGGCGAT
Organism: uncultured Rhizobiaceae group bacterium; assembly: GCA_938030645.1. Lineage (GTDB taxonomy): Bacteria > Pseudomonadota > Alphaproteobacteria > Rhizobiales > Rhizobiaceae > Pseudahrensia. The sequence continues at coordinate 413 of CALHHQ010000100.1, read as the reverse complement.
GCCATTTTCGAAGCGCTGAGCAACACCAACATCACCCGCAATCTTGGCACACCGCCCTACCCTTATATGCGCGAACATGCTGATGAATGGATCGACAAAAACCGCAATGGCAACAATGGCTGTGTCTACACCATACACCGTGAACGCTTGATCGGCTCAGTCGGGGTGCATGATGCGTCAACGCAAGGTGAACCGCCTGTGCTCGGCTATTGGCTGGACGAATCCTACTGGGGCAAAGGTTACATGACCGAAGCTGCACGTGCCGTGGTTGCTCGCGCATTCAGACATTATGACACCGACACAATCCGCAGCTATGCCCATGCAAGCAATGCGGGTTCATTGAAAGTTATGGACAATCTTGGCTTTGTGCAAAGCGGCGAAGGCAGTGCGTTCAACCCCGTGCGCAATGAAGA
>CALHHQ010000099.1 GCA_938030645.1 uncultured Rhizobiaceae group bacterium | reverse complement strand
ATATTTCTGATTGTCGGATTATTAATCGCCACGCTTGGTGGCGCAATGTTTTTGCCTGCCGCAGTTGATTTTCTTGCCGACAACGATGACTGGGAAGTGGTTGCTTTTACGGGATCAATTACATTGTTGGTGGGTCTGGGTCTGTATTCAGGAGCGCGCGGGACAACTACCGGCATGTCGACAAGGCAAGCCTTTATTATGACAACAGCGGTTTGGGTTGCGCTCGTTTTCTTTGGCTCCATCCCCTATTTATTATCGGGTGCGGTCCCTAGCTTTACGGACGCCTTTTTTGAGTCCATGTCGGGGCTTACCACGACAGGCTCTACCGTCATCACAAATCTTGATGCACAACCCCCTGGTATTTTGCTTTGGCGGGGCATTCAGCAGTGGTTGGGTGGCTTGGGTATTATTGTGATGGCAGTGGCAGTTCTACCCATGTTGCAAGTTGGTGGTATGCAGCTTTTTAAAATTGAAGCTTTTGATACAGCTGAAAAAATCATGCCGAGAGCTACTCAAATTTCAGGCATGCTGACTTTTGTGTTTATTGTTATTACAGCCATTTGCATCTTGGCTTATCTGTTTGCAGGCATGCGCCTTCAGGACGCAGTTATTCATGGCATGACAACGGTAGCGACAGGTGGTTTTTCAACTAAAGATGCCTCTATGGGATATTTTGAAAGCCATACAATCCACCTGATTGCTGTGACTTTCATGATCTTGGGCTCAATCCCTTTTATCCTATATGTTCAAGCAACCAGAGGACAGCCGGAAAAGCTTTGGCAAAATTCACAAGTTAAAGTTTTCTTTTTAGTTGTTACAAGCTGTACATTCATAGCTTGGCTGCTTAACACACCCGTTGAAGGATCTGATGGAACGACACGCTTTGTAGAAGCACTTTTCAACGTTACGTCTGTCATTACAGGCACGGGATATTCCTCGACAGACTATGGACAATGGGCGCCTGGAGCGAATGCTTTTTTCTTTGCAATCATGTTTATTGGCGGCTGCGCGGGCTCAACCTCTTGCGGCATAAAAATATTCCGTTTCCAGATTTTGTTTGAAACCATCAAGCAGCACTTAAAGCGAATTTTCTATCCAAACGGTATTTTTATTATGCGTTTTAATGGAAAGCAAATTGAAGATTCTGCTGCGACAGCGGTGATGAATTTCTTTGCCGTATATTTTCTATTGTTCGGCATTTTTGCAATCCTGTTGAATTTAACAGGACTGGACTTTCTAACCTCGATGTCTGCAGCAGGTACGGCCATATCTAACGTTGGCCCAGGGCTTGGGAGTACAATTGGCCCTGCATCAACGTTTCAGGATTTGAACGATACTGCCAAATGGATATTGTCTGCCGCAATGCTTGTAGGCCGACTGGAACTCTTTACCGTTCTTGTCTTGTTTATGCCAAGATTTTGGAGAGCCTAGTTTTATTCTGCCGGTTGCTGTGATCGCTTTTGTCGTTCACCAAAAATCTTTTCTAGCGACCAGCGTATATCGTAACCAATACCGATAAAGGCAGGCACGAGGAACAAGACAATCAACGTTGCAAGCCCCAGACCGAAGACAATGGTAATAGCCATGGGCAGCAAGAATTGTGCTTGAAGACTTTTTTCAAACATCAAGGGTACAAGGCCGCCGATGGTGGTGAGTGACGTCAGCAAGACGGCACGAAGACGATCGCGACTTGCGCCGATGGCCGCTTCAGGGAGCGTTTCGCCTTCGTCCAATCGTTCATCAAGACGACTAACTAGAATAATGGAGTCATTTACCAAAATACCAGCCAATCCAAGCAGGCCGATGAAAGAGAGTATGGTGAGTTTAAAGCCCATAATCCAATGGCCCATTACCGCACCGACAAGACCAAACGGAATTATCAACATGATGGCGATGGGGCGGAAGTAACTGCCGAAAACCCAAGCAAGCACAATATAAATAACCGCCAACGCAATGTAGATGCCTGTCGTTAAATCAGAAAATGCTTTCTTCCGCTCTTCGTCTTTACCGCCGAAACGATAATCAACGCCTAGAGCGTCCATCACCCTTGGCAGATCCCCTGCCTGCAAGATTTCAATTGCCTTGTCAGTTGTCACGATATCCGTATTGAGATCTGCCGTTACCGAAACAATGGTCTTTCCATCCTCACGTTGAATGGCCGAAAACCCTTGCTTTTCTGTAAGCTCCACGACTTCGCCTAGCGGTACAAATTGACCTTGCGGACTGCGAAGCTCGAAGTTGCGCAACTTGTCGCCACCCTTATCGCGTGTTGTGCGCAAGACCCTTATGGTGACTTCATCATCGCCACGCGCAAAGCGTCTTGGAATTGAACCATCAAAAGCATTGCGAACCTGACGACCGACCTCATCAATACTAAACCCCAGTGCAGCACCTCGCGGCAGAAGTCGCATGATGAGTTCAGGTTTGCCAAAGGGCAAGTCATCAGCAACGCCTGAAGCACCATTAATCGCTTGTAAGATTGGGATGGCTTGCGTTGCGGCTTCTTTCAAAGTTGCGACATCGCTGCCAATAATTTCCACATCCAAGTCACGCCCTGGAGGACCACCGCGTGATTCAAAGATTGCAATGCGTTTTGCGCCTGCCAACTTCGGCAAAGCCTTACGCCAAGCTTTAACGATGTCCGGTGTGCGGATGGTTCTCACTTCAGAAGATGAAAGCTGAATGCGCAACTCTGCTAGATTGTCTCCAACACTTCGTCCTGCACTACCAAGCGTAGTGAAGACAGCTGTTACAAGTTCTTCTTCTCCACCCGTTAAATCATTAGTGGCGCGTGTCAGCGCTTCTTCAACCTCATTGATGATTTCAAAAGCGCGCTGTTCGGGAATGCCGGCATTGAAAACCAATCTTGCGCGAATATTTTCAGCTTCTGGCGAAGGGAAGAACACAAATTTGACTTGCTCGCCACGAATTGGCCCAACGGCCAAAACCATGACGCTGGCAAGTGCAACAGCAACCGTTACATAGCGCCATCTGAAAGAAAGCGAGACCATCCAGTTGAAAGGCCCATCCCTGAAAGCATTGAAGTGACCGTCAAACCAGTTTCTAAATCTTCCCTGATCATGTGGCCCATTGTCTTGTGGTGAGAGTTTTTTTAATA
>CALHHQ010000098.1 GCA_938030645.1 uncultured Rhizobiaceae group bacterium | reverse complement strand
GGTTTTGCCCGTGAAGATTTGTTTGTCGCTGTGCATGAGCAATTTATGACTGAAACTGCTGAACTGGCTGACATCGTTTTACCCGCAACGATGTTTGTTGAACATGATGATATTTACAGAGGCGGCGGGCACCAACATATTGTTCTTGGTCCAAAACTGATTGACGGCCCATCGACCTGCCGTTCGAATTTGTTTGTGGTTGAAGAATTGGCCAAACGTCTTGGTGTTTCAACACAGTCAGGTTTTGGCTTTTCGGCAAACGAGCTGATCGACGATCTTTTGCAACGCAGTGGCCGTGGAACTTTGGCTGATATTCAACAGGACAAGTGGATTGATTGTCAGCCTGATTTTGAAACCAGTCATTATGCCAATGGTTTTGCTCATGATGATGGAAAATTCCACCTAAAGGCTGATTGGCACAATGTGCCTTGGGGTAGGCCGCCTGATACCATGGGTTTGCAGGGCCCTGTCAATGAAGCACCCACGCTGCCGGATCATTGGGACGTGACGGAAAACGCAGATGCCGAACACCCGTTTCGCATGGCCACATCGCCCGCACGCTCATTCTTGAACTCCACATTCAACAACACCGATGCTTCGGTCAAAAAGGAAGGGCGTCCATCGGTTTTGCTGCATCCAGAAGATGCCAAGCACTATGGTTTTGAAGAAGGCACGAAAGTGCGTCTCATCAATCAGCGCGGCGCTGTAATTGTCCATGTAAAACTGTTCGATGGTGTCAAACGCGGAGTGGTTGTGTGCGAAGGTATCTGGCCGAATAAAGCCCATGAAGATGGGCGAGGGATCAACACATTAACCAGCGCGGACACTTCGGCACCTCATGGAACAGCTGCATTTCACGATACCAAAGTGCGTATTGAAGCCTGCTAAAGTGGGTTGGGGAACACGGCGACATCGTGTTCCGTTACATCGCTATCCGCGACGGCGCTGTCGCCTGACCAACGTATTTTGCCTGATGCAATGAGCGCCAATGCATGGGGATATAAGTTGTGCTCTGCCTCCAAAACACGCTCCGAAAGTGTCTCAGGTGTATCATCTGGAGCGACTGGAACTGCGGCTTGTGCGATAATGGGGCCAGCATCCAATTCTGCAGTGACGAAGTGAACTGAACACCCATGAACGCGAACTCCACGTTCCAATGCCCGCTCATGGGTATCAACGCCACGAAATGAGGGGAGCAGACTTGGGTGAATGTTGATCAACCGCCCACGCCATTCATTTACGAAGCCTTCTTCCAAAATGCGCATATAGCCCGCCAGACATACAAGTTCTGTCCCAGCTTCTTCCAGAGCTTGCGTCATCGCTGCTTCATGGGCCTCGCGGTCTGCAAATTCTTTATGGTCAATAACGCGGATATCAATGCCGTGCTCCTGCGCCAGTTCTAAACCCGGCGAATGGGGCCTATTGGACAACACCAACACAATTTCAGCAGGAAAGTCTGGGTCCATCGTCGCGCGCGCGAGTGATCCCATATTGGATCCACGCCCGGAAATCAGAACGGCGACTTTGAGTTTCGCCATGGGCTACGACCAGTCCACTTGGCCAACTGTTGTCACTTCACCATCGCCTTCAACGAGACGGCCAATCTTTGTGACGGTTTCGCCTTCCGCAGCCAGTGTTTTTGAAATGGCATCAACGTCGGCTTCTGGGACCACGACCACCATGCCTGTTCCGCAGTTGAATGTGCGCAACATTTCGCTGTCCTCAATACTGCCAACCGATTTCAACCAAGAGAACACAGGTGGCATTTTCAACTGTGACAGATCGATTTCAGCGCTGACGTCCTTTGGCAAAACACGGGGTATGTTTTCAGTCAGCCCGCCACCTGTAATATGGGCAAAGGCTTTGATGCATTTATGGCCCTTCAAGGCGGCCAGAAGGCTGCGCACATAAATGCGAGTAGGTGTCAGCAATTCTTCGGCCAGTGTTCCGCCACCGAACGGAGAGGCATCGTTCCATGCCAAACCACTGCGCTCTACAACACGTCGCACCAACGAATAGCCGTTTGAGTGGACACCGCTGGAACCCAGTGCCAGAACCACATCACCAGCTGCAACGCCGCGCGGCAACAATTCACCACGTTCCACAGCGCCGACAGAAAATCCAGCAAGGTCGTAGTCGCCTTCATTATACATGCCCGGCATTTCTGCCGTTTCGCCACCAATCAATGCGCAGCCAGATATGGAACACCCTTTGGCGATTCCTGCGATCACTTGTTCAGCAACACCATTGTCGAGTTTGCCGGTGGCAAAATAGTCGAGAAAGAAAAGGGGTTCTGCCCCTTGCACCACAAGGTCGTTTACGCACATTGCGACTAAATCGATGCCGATAGTGTCGTGCTGGCCAGTATCAATTGCAATTTTGAGTTTGGTGCCGACACCATCATTGGCTGCGACCAGAAGAGGATCTTTATAACCCGTGGCGGCGATGTCGAACACACCACCGAAACCACCAATGGATCCATCAGCACCAGATCGCATTGTGGCAGCAATCAAGGGCTTGATGGAGTTCACCAGCGAGTTGCCAGCATCAATATCCACTCCAGCATCAGCATAGGAGAGGGGTGACTTGTTGTGTTCTTTATCGCTCATACCCGTTCCTATAAGCCGCTCAAGCGTCAGCGTCTTGTCAACTCATGCAAAAGAGGGTGGAAAACTGTGAGTTATCGTCGATTTATTTGATATCGATGCGGTGTGCGATGGTGTCGCCATCTGTGATCGTGACTTTCGTAAATCCTGTAAGCCGCGCCAAATCGAGAAAATTCAGGTTTTGGGGCTGTTTGGATTTCTGAAACAGCGGCGACAAACGGGCCTCTGCAGACATCGCAGCGAGCAAAGCGCGCAAACGAAACAGTGTGTTGTATTTGCCCTCCGTGGTCGCAACGATAATCATTTTTTGGGCGCTCGCGCCTTTGGCAAACACATGATAGTCGGGTGCGTGAGACCGCTTGCGCTGTTGTGCATCAAGCCCGACCGTGAAACCCACGCGCGTGCGTTTGTTGGCATTCGGCAATGGCGATAAAGGGGACGCATAGACTTCGGAACTCTGCGGCTCAGGATAATAATATCCAGCATGGCTGTCGCCCGCACTGGCTGATGAAACAGAGCTGAGAGCCACAAGGGCCACAAGGCCAGTTGCGGCGAATAGGTTTTTTCGTGTCATCGCACCATTCCTTTGATTTTGTTCAAATGTCAGGGGCAAAAGCCGGTGAGTCAATTGATCTTGCATCACAAGCAAGAGAATTCTGTGTGAACGGTTTCTTGCAATCAAATCTTATTGAGCGCAAAGTTTGCTTGTTGATTGTGCAACGTTACCTGCGGAAACGTTTGATTTGACTATTGCGAATTTTATAACAATTGGTCGGGTTTTGTTGGTGCCCGTAATCATTTGGGCATTGCTGGCCAATCAACCGATATTTGCTTTTGTCGCATTTATGATCGCGGGCCTATCTGATGCCGTGGATGGCACGGTTGCGCGGGCGATGAATCAGCAGAGCGAATTCGGCACAATCCTAGATCCAATTGCAGACAAACTCATGCTTGTGTCTGTGTTCATCGTCTTAGCCTATCTTGGTCATTTGCCACTATGGTTGACTATTTTGGTGGTGAGCCGAGACCTCATCATCGTGTTTGGCGTCATGTTGGCCTACACCCTTGAAAAAGAGGTCACGATTAAGCCCCTATGGGTCTCTAAAGTGAACACAGCGATGCAAATTGTTTTGGCGGCATTGGTTCTGGGCGTGCTGGGGTTTGAATATCCGCTGCCTACAATCCAAACCATATTAGAATATTTGACGGGAGTGCTGACAGCTGCCTCTGCAATAGCTTATATCATGCAGGGGCTGGCATTGTTTGCAAACGGCACAGCCCGTGAAAATGGAGAGACATCGACTTGGCCAAAAAAGCTGTAGCAAAGGCGACCGAAGAAGAAGCTGTGTTTTCAAACAGCATTAAACGGCAAGCGTTTTTCTGGCTTGGCGCATTTGTCGTGTTGGTGCTTTTCATGTTTGTGTTTCGATCGATTTTGTTGCCTTTCATCGCGGGCATGGCATTGGCTTATATGCTGGACCCTGTGGCAGATAAATTAGAGTCTTGGGGCACAAGCAGGCTATTCGCGACCGTGATGATATTGCTTGTCTTTGTATTCCTGTTTTCGTTGGCTCTTATTCTGTTGGTGCCGGTCCTTTCCCATCAATTGTCTGGCCTGATTGGGCGCATGCCGTCATACATCACACAATTGCAGGCGTTGATCGCAAACACAGAAAGTGAATGGCTTCGCAATTTGATCGGCGAAGGTTCGGCGAACATCCGTGAAAATCTTGACCAAGTCTTGCAGCAAGGCGCTGGTTGGTTGACCACGCTGCTCGGCTCTATCTGGAATTCAGGCAAAGCGCTGGTCGATGTGTTGTCGCTCTTTGTGATCACGCCGATCGTTGCATTTTACTTGTTGCTTGATTGGGACCGTATGATTGAACGGGTGGACTCATGGCTTCCGCGCGATCACAAAAGCGACCTTGAGGCGATCTCATCAGACATCAACAAAGCCATCGCGGGGTTTGTGCGCGGGCAGGGGTCTTTGTGCTTTATTCTTGGAACGTTTTACGCGCTAAGCCTTACGCTAGCAGGCTTGAATTTTGGGCTGTTGATCGGAATGTTCGCTGGCCTCGTGAGCTTCATTCCATTTGTCGGTTCGCTGATTGGTCTCGTTTTGGCAGTAGGCGTTGCGCTGGTTCAGTTCTGGCCGGACTTCTGGTGGATATTGTTGATCATTGTCATTTTCGCTGTTGGGCAGTTTTTTGAAGGCAATATCCTGCAGCCAAAGCTTGTTGGCGAAAGCGTCGGTCTTCACCCTGTTTGGCTAATGTTCTCACTTTCTGCGTTTGGCGTCTTGATGGGTTTCACAGGCTTGCTTATTGCTGTGCCGGTGGCCGCAGCCATTGGAGTATTGGTGCGGTTTGCATTGGCCAAATATCTGCAGAGCGATTTTTATCTCGGTCACGATCGAAAAGATGAGCCAGCAGCCTGAAAATAGAAGTGTTTCATGTCTAAGTGTAAACCCTCCGGCCAATTGCCGCTGCATCTGCCGTTGGAAGCCGCCAGTGCGCGCGAAGACCTATTGGTCAGCGATGCGAATTCGGCTGCGGTAAAATTCTTGGATTCTTGGCCTGATTGGCCTTCACCCATCGTGATATTGGCTGGCCCAACAGGGGCAGGAAAGTCGCATTTGGCGCAAATTTGGGCAGCTCAAGCGCAGGCACACATATTGCCTTCACTGGGAGCCGACGATGAATTGCCTCAACAAAACTACGGGAACTACGTGGTCGAAGATATTGTTCAGGGCAATTTCAGCGAGACGCGCTTGTTCCACATTATCAACATGGTGAAGGCAGGGAAGGGCAATCTCCTTCTCACAAGCCGTCGCTGGCCCGGAGATTGGGGCATTGTATTGCCCGATCTCAAATCCCGCATGAAACTGGCACATCTTGTTGAACTGAACGAGCCTGATGATGAATTGCTCCGTGGCGTCCTGTTTAAACTGTTTGCCGACCGGCAAATGATGGTTGAAATGCCGGTGATCGAATATTGCGCGACCCGCATGGAGCGTTCACTGGCCTTCGCTCAAAAACTGGTTGAAGCCATCGATCAAGCATCTCTGGCTGAAAAACGGGCTATAACAATACCGCTTGCTTCTCTTGCGCTCCAATCGCTTGGCATGCAGGAATAAAATACGAAGCCCAACTGTCTTGATTTAGGCCTTGTGCAGTTGTTTTGCGCTGAATTTGGAACTGTAAATGAACGTCACTTTGACTGAAAATCAATCGCGTTACATCAACCGGGAAATTTCCTGGTTGCAGTTCAACAGGCGTGTCTTGATGGAGGCCGAAAACACGCACAATCCATTGCTGGAACGTTTGCGGTTTTTATCCATATCAGCTGACAACTTAAACGAATTCATGATGGTGCGGATTGCCGGTCTCGCAGGGCAGGTGCGCGAGAACGTTTCCACATTGTCCGACAATGGACAAACGCCAGATGAGCAATTGAACAATGCAACGCGCGAAATCGGCCAACTGCAGGT
>CALHHQ010000097.1 GCA_938030645.1 uncultured Rhizobiaceae group bacterium | reverse complement strand
TATCTCCCAATGCGGATCGTCTTTGCTTTTGAAGTTCTGCGAACAGCTTTACGACCAGAATATCCGCTATCGACAACTGTCTGGTTCAAAAGCTTATCCATCGCGAGATGTGGCTGAAGAACACAGCAAAATTTGCGATGCGGTTTTAGCACGAGATGCGGATTTGGCGGCGAATTTGCTGGTCAGTCATTACAACAACACGAGCAATTTTGTGCTCCGTGAACTGTCTGACTGATTAGGCAGCAGACAAGACGAAATCAAAATCAACAACATAGAATGTGCCATCGAGTTCACCTTTGATCGCAAGATCATCAGGCAATCCATCAGTGCTCTCACGTTTTTCGTATTCCATGATCAGTTTTTCGCGCACTCCAAATACAGCGTCCTCATCCAGATAAGGATCGTCACTGGGGAATACTTCTGTGACCAAAGTCTTTTGACCTTCTGCTGTCACAATGAAATGAAGGTGCGATGGTCGCCACGGGTGCCTACCGGTTGCTCGCAACAGTTCGCCAACGGGACCATCATCCGGCACGGTGTAAGGCGCAGGCCGCACAGTGGAAAACAGATACCGACCATCAGCGTCTGTCGTCATGCGCGCGCGAAAATTATACTCTTCTTGTTGCTCGTCTTGACCAGAATACAAACCATTGTCCGCGGTTTGCCAGATTTCCAAATGTGCACCTTTGATCGGCTTTCCATCAGTTGTGAGAACACGACCACCAACAACAATTTTGTCGCCTACATTGTCCTTGATCAAATCGCCTCCAACCGGAACATCTGGCGCCCCCAAAACGTGGAACGGCCCAAGAACACTCGAGGGGGTGCCGTCTTCAGAAGAGTTCACCATATCCACCAGTGACGACAGACCAAGCACATCAGAAAACAAAACGAACTCATTGCGCTCTGGTGTGGAAATTTCACCCGCTGCAAAAAGCAGTTCCAAACCTTTGCGCCATTCGTCATGAGTCAGATTGGTCTCACGCACGAAATCATGAAGGTGGTGCGCAAGTTTCTCCATGACAAACTTCAACCGTTCATCGGAGTCTTCGGAAATGTAATCCAAGAAAGATTGAGTAACCGTGTCTTTGCTAACTGTTCGCATGAGAGTCTCCTATAAAATTCCGATCGACAAAACCGGGAAATTGATGAGCAGGATCAGCACAAGCAACATGATCACAGCAAATGGAAGTGCCCCCAAGAATACGTCCTTCAACGAGATGTCAGGATCGTTCAAGGTGGACTTAATTACAAAACATGAAATGCCCAGCGGCGGTGTGAGCAAACCTATTTCGGCACCAATCACAGTCACAATCCCGAACCAAACAAGACTCATGCCCATTGTTTCCATCAAGCCCAAAAACAAAGGAACCACAATCAGTATGATTGAGGCTGTGTCCAGAATTGTGCCCAAAAACAGCATCAACACAACGTAGATAACCATGACTTCGAAGAACCCAAATTGATTGGCTTCAAGAAAGCTTTGCAATTCATTGGGCAAACCAGCGCGGCCCAACATGCTGCTGTAGAGGCCGGCCATTGCAATCAAAAACAAAATTGATGCTGTTATATGACCTGTTTCCAACGCAGTTTCCCAAAGGCCGCGCAAATTTATGCGGCGGCGCAAAAGTGCAATCACCAGTGCAATCAATGCACCCGTAGCACCTGCTTCAATGGCAGTAAGCCAGCCGGTGTAGATACCGCCCAACACAACAACGATTAGAAAGACAATCGGGCCTGTTTTCTCGAAAAGATCAAACCAAGTCAGGCGATCGCTTTCAGCCGTATTAATGTTCTCGCCAAGGTATGGCGGGTTTATTTTTCCCGAGATGTAGATCCATGAAATATAGGCTACTGTCAGAATAAGACCTGGCACAATGCCAGCCTGAAACATGTGAGCGACCGATTGTTCTGAAACGAATGAATAGATGATCAGCATGGCACTTGGCGGGATAATCATTCCTAAAACCGATGACCCTGCAACAACACCAACGGCGAACCGTTTGTTGTAGTTTAGCCGTCTCATCTCCGGCACTGCGATACGCGTGAACACGGAGGCAGATGCAATCGACGACCCTGTGACAGCCGCAAAAACAGCGTTTGACCCGACTGTTGCCATGCCAACGCCGCCAGTAAGTTTTCTGAAGCCTCGGTTCAACACCGTATAGATATCTGTTCCCATTCCCGCACGGGAGACGAGCAAGCCCATCACTGTAAACAAGGGTATTGTGGCAAATGACGGCTCCTTTACCCCGTCAATCACAGCAATTTTCAAGAAGTTGAACGCAAGGATAGGACGTCCGGCAATCAGCCAAATTGACACGAACGACACAAGACCCAACGCCACAGGAATGTAAACGCCGAGATACACCATCACGACGATTGCAATTACGGAAATTATGCCAATTTCAACGGGGCTCATACCGGACTTTCCCCATCATCAATCATGGTTGGGTTGCGATTGCCTAGAACCACTTTGAATAGAAATATGATGCAGCACATCGCTATGCCGAAAAAGATTGCCAGTTTTGCTGGCCACCAAGGAGCGGTGAATACGCCGGGGGTGCCAAAATAATCGCACCGCGCCCAAGCTGTTGAAAAATCGGTCCATACGTTGCCCGTAGGTGGAGGTCCAAAATCTGGTCGCGTCACAAAATGGCAAGTCTCTATCGACTCGGTGAATTCCGGCCAAACCGTCCAAGCAATCAAACCCATGAAAATTGCAGCGGCCAGATCGATGACACGCGCCAAAACATTGGCAAATTTGGGTGATGTGTTTTCCATGAGACCCAAAAATCCGTCAGAGCGCGTGAGCCTGTTGTTGCGCACCACATCTGGCAGTTGAAAGAAAACGATGAAAATTAATGAGAACACGACCAGTTCCAAAACACCGTGCAATGGAGCGTTTAGAAAATTCCGTGAGAAAACATCTGCGTTCATCATGGCGACGAGCAGAAAAATCACCAGCGTGCCCGTGGCGTTTGCGATGGCCGCGATGGTGACAAAAGGAGAATAAATGCGGCGGACCAGATTCATGATATTTGATACCCACTCCGCCGCACTGAACTTTGCTTAAAGCTCGCTTGCCCAATCACGCACTGGCGTCATGCCAGCAGCTTTGAGCTTGTCTGAATAAGCTTTGAGCATGTCGGACCCAGGAGCGCCTTTTGCATCCAAACCCTTTGCCCATTCAACAGCAATATTTGGCATGGACTTTGCCCATTCAGCACGCGCCTCAGTTGACAATTCAACGACAGTTCCGCCGCCTTTTTTGTAAGCTTCCAATGACGCTGCAGCTCTGTCCATTGCCACGCTGGCAATATGATCGCGATATTCAACTGCGACTTTTTTGAGAACCTCTTTCACTTCATCTGGAAGTTTGTTCCAAACGTCTTTGTTGACGGTCACGGTTTTTGAGTTCACTGCACCCAGATCCGCCTTCAACATGTAAGGCGCAACTTCAGCAATTTTGAATGTCTTGGCAGCTTCAGGCCAAAGCATAGCTGCATCGGTCACACCAGTTTGCACCATATTGTAGAATTTCGGCAGACCGCCGCGAACGCCTGCTGCGCCTTCGATACCCTCAAGATAACGAAGATTGTAACCAGCACCGGCAACTTTCTTACCCTTCAAATCTGCAAGCGAGTTGATCGGTGTTTTGGAGAACATTTGGTATGTATCCAGCACTACGCCCGTCGCCAGATAGACCTGATTTTCAGCGTCCAACTCTTTTGCCATTTGTGGAAATTCCTTGGCAATTTCGTCAACTGCTTTGGCGACCACACGGGCATCAGCCGAGAAGAATGGCGTTACCGCGGAAATACCTTGGCTTGGCAATTTCGAGTTGTGGAAAATGGTTGTCACGATGCCAATGTCACCAAGACCGAGTTTAATGCCATCGAGAACACCACGAGGTTTTACGATCTGTCCGCCATAGGCCTCCTGCCATTTGATTTCGTAATTTCCAGACTTCTTCAACTCTTCGTTCACGCGCGGAATGAAGAAGCCAGAAAATTCCTTCACCCACATGGCGCGCGCCGGATAGCCGTCGATTGCAATCATATTGATGGTTTCAGCGGCCTGCACAGGTGCTGGTGCAACCGTCGCAACCGCAGCAGTCGAAACTGCAAGCGCAAGCAAGCCACGGCGTGTCATTTTTGCTAGATTTTTCATATTCATTCCTCCCAGAATTCAGTTTCAGTTAGTGTTGTGCAGAAGTCCATTCCTCGTCAATCACAGTTCCTGCTGCCTTGAACATTTTCGACAGGGGACAAAACTTCGCCACTTCTGCAGAAAGTCTTTCAAGATCAGTTTGAGCGACGTTTTCTGAAGCTTGTATTTTCAAAACGATCCGATGAAATGGAACGTCTATTTCTTCCTGCAACGTCACACCGCGACGGTCGAACTCGCAAGTTGCATCAATCTTGAGATGACCGATCTTGATGCCGAGACTGTCAGCGCATTTGTGGCCAATGACATTGGTGCATCCAATAAGCGCAGCGACAGCTGTGTCGGTTGGTGTGGGGCCTAAATTGGTTCCACCACGTTCTGTTGGTTCATCAATCGCAAACTCAACATCGCGCACCGTCACTTTGGACAATGAATGCGACGGGCAATCCGCACTTGCACGCAGTTTAACGGTTGTTTTTGGTCTGATGTTCAGCGCCATGTGTTCAGCCTTTCAGATCTGCAGACTTATGCAAAGGAACAAACTTCTTCAAAATCGAACCGCGGTAGCCGCTGGAACAAAGCCGTTTCATCTGCCACGCCGATATTGCACAAGAAGTTAGATTTGAGAGACGTTCCTTTAAAGAACTCTTCGTCGATAGCTGCATTTGAAAACCCTGACATGGCACCCACATCAAGGCCAATTGCGCGCGCTGCAATCATCAAATATCCGCCTTGCAAGGTGGAATTTCGATAGGCGGTGTCTTCGGTGTATTCAGGTTTTCCATCAAACAACGGACGACGGTCATCATGAGGAAAAAGCTTAGGAAGCTTTTTCCAGAAATCCAAATCATAGGCCACAATCACTGTAAGCGGTGCGCCCATAACTTTGGGCAAGTTAGCCGGCTTCAATGATTTTGCTATGCGCTCACGCCCTTCATCAGTGTTTACGAACACAAACCGTGCAGGACACCCGTTCATGCTTGTGGAGCCCATTTTCACGATGTCATACATACGGCGAATCTGTTCGTCGGTGACTGGCGTGTCTTTCCATGCATAGTGCGAACGCGCACGGGTCAAAATGAGATCAAGCGAACTTTGATCAAGTGCTGAAATTTCGTCGCGCAAAGCACGAATGTCATTTTGTGCTTCTGCACGTATGTCTTCCAAATTCTGCGCTTGAGTGTTTTCTGACATCTTATTCAACCCGAAATCCGTTGATGCAAAATACCCAGATTTTTGAGATACGGTCAATAAATATCGATATTTCTTTTCAGTTTGTTTTGTATATAATTCTTGGCATCGAAACACGATTGGAGCGGATGATGCCAGCTTGGGATGAATACAAAAAAATTGCCCGTGAACGCGGAGCTTTGGCGTTTGAACTTTATGTGGTCGACACCAAACCCGTGAAGGATCCATCGGAATTGCAAGCCACGCTTCCTGATCATCTTGCTTATCAAAAAGAGCTGGAAGCCGCTGGAAAACTGTTCATGGCTGGCCCCGTTTCAGATGATACCGGAGAGCAGATGTTCGGCAGTGGCCTCATGATCTATCGTGCCAGTTCTATGGATGAAGCCAAAGCTTTGGCCGACGGTGATCCCATGCATGCAAAGGGCGTTCGCGAGTACACATTGCGCAAATGGTTGGTGAACGAAGGCTCACCTTCTTTTTCAACTGCTCTGTCAGACAAACGCATCATCTTGAGTTAATCTGAAAGATCGATCTCAAAATAGAGCGCTTTTGAACAAAATGACGCTGTAGGAATTTATGACTCGCAATTAGAACAAAATAGGAACATAATCACATTTCAACTTGAGAGAGATGATTATGAAATCCCAACTTGCCACAGACTATCAGAGCGAATTTGAAGCTGATTCATCAGATGCTGCGCGCACAAACCCAGTGGTTGAGTCTCTTTCCCAAAGCCTGAAAAAACACCTTAAAATTCAACCCACACTCCAAGGCTATAGCACAGAGCAACGCGTGCCTTGGACCACTGGTGTTGAAACCATTGACGGGTGTTTGCCTGAGCATGGATTAAGCCGGTCAGGGCTTCACGAGATTGAACCTCTCATCCCAACCGACATGCCATCACTTACTGGGTTTGCTTTTGGGATGCTTTCAAAACTGCGTTCAAACCACCCCATCATCTGGTGTGTGACAGCACAGCAAGTGGGCGACTATGGACAACTCTATGCTTTCGGGCTTGAGCGTTATGGCATTTCACCAGCGCAAATTATCATCAGCAAAGTCAATCACCCTTTGCACCTGCATTTCGCGCTTGAAGAAGCTTTGAAGACGGACGGGGTGGCTGCCGTGATTGGTGAAGGACCACGGCCCACATTTACGGGATCGCGCAGGCTTTCATTGCTTTCTCAAACACATGGGAGGCCATGCCTGCTTCTGAATTCACAGGCGGATGGAGAACGTGGTTCGGCTGCCCTAACCCGCTGGCAGGTCTCACCCACCCAAGGCGTGGAAGATCCGCTGGATCCTTTCGGGCCCGGGCTTCCCACATGGCGCATTGCACTGCCCCGCTCACGGGGTGGAAAAACAATGCCCAGCATGCGCGAAACGCTGAAGGGTTTTGAGGCCCATAACGACCTGAACCACAATAACACATCCTATCCATGGAGGATCGTCTGGGATGAACAAACGCTTTCTTTTCGTGAAGCTTCCTTATTTTCCAGTGGAGCGGTTTCTCAAAGTTCAGAAACAGTTGGAAAACCAAGTTCCCGATTGGTGGGACGAACAGGCTAACAAAAGCTCTGATCAAAATGATGATGCACTGAATGAACCATGTGTTCTGGTGTCGCAAAGCCCAAGAGGCACGCGCATCAGTGCGGTTGGCCCAGACGCCGTTCGTGAGGGTTTGTGGCCCGATATGAAATTGGCCGACGCGCGCACAATGATGCCGCATATACAGGTTCATCAACACGACATCGAAGCAGACTTCGCTTTGCTTACAAAACTTGCTCACTGGATGTTGCGTTATTCCCCTTGCGTTTCAATCAATGGAAATGATGGTTTTATTCTCGACACCCAAGGGTGCGACCACCTGTTTGGTGGGGAGACTATGTTTGCGCAAGACATTATAGACCGTTTCAAGCGTATGGGATTTACCGTTCGTCTTGCATTCGCCGATACGGTCGCATCTGCCATCGCGCTTGTATCTCATGGCGCTCATGCCGTTCACATATTGCCCATCAAAAACGAACCACATTTGCTGGATGCTCTGCCTGTCGACGCTTTGCGGCTTGATGATGATACTTTGGTTTTGATGAAACGATTGGGCCTCAAGACAATCGGTGATGTTCGCCCTCTTCCAAGAACGGCTTTAGAACGTCGGTTTCGCGAAAGCACAAAATCCAAACGTCAAAAAATGGTCGCAACGGCAAGTTCGGTTCAATGGCGTCTTGATCAATTGAAAGGGCAACTGGCCGAACCGTTATCCTATATCACCGAGCCAAATAGTTTTCGTGTCACTCGCCCCTGCCCTGACCTGGCACTTGAACAGGAAGCCGTTGGCATCGCCCTTGAACAATTGTTGCCCCTGCTATGCAAAGCACTTGAGAAAGCGGGCCAAGGCGCACGATGTTTTCGTCTGACAGGTTATCGCGCGGATGGTGGATACGGCACGACTGCCATCGCCTTGTCCCAACCGACCATCAAAACAGATGCCGTTATTCGCCTGTTTCAAGATAAGCTGTGCCAGATTGATTGCGGATATGGAATTGATCTTTTTGTTCTGGAAGCCATTGGCACGGAACCACTGAACGCTACTCAAAATGATATGATTTGTGAGCAGCAGAACAAACTTACCAGCGCTTCTTTGGCTGGTTTTGCAGACATTATAGGGAATAAGGTTTCGCCGCGCAGCGTTGTGAAAATGATGATGCGCACAAGCCATGTGCCTGAACGTGCGCAAAGATTGGTTCCTATTTCTGTTGGTGTGGACTGGGCGCATTGGAAGACCATTCAACCCGTTTGGGCACCGCGCCCATTGCGGCTGTTTGCCCATCCCGAACCTGCAAATGTAACCGCTGAATTGCCGGATAGTCCGCCTATGCAATTTGTTTGGCGGCGCGTTTTGCGGCGCGTTGTACGCTCACGGGGTCCAGAACGTATTTTACCCGAATGGTGGCACGACAATTTTAAATCGAAACCCAGTGCCAGCTTTCGCGACTACTATGATGTGGAAGACAGTAAGGGGCTGCGGTACTGGATTTTTCGCGCGACGAAAGACGAAGTTTTGGATGTTGACCCGTTGCAAACGGCCAATGATAACACCGAGCTTTTAGAAACCGATGAGCAAGAATTTATCACCACAACGCGGTGGTTTGTGCATGGACTTTTCTAGATGTCTCGACCGCCAGAAAATCCACCTATTGCATTCAAACGACCAACGAATACGTCCATCGAAACAGCAGATGATAGGACGGATGTTCCTGCTTATGCAGAACTGCAATGCAGCAGCAATTTCTCATTCTTGCGGGGCGCATCGCACCCGGGTGAATTGGTGATCCAAGCGAAAGCGTTGGGTCATAACGCGATTGGAATTGCAGATAGAAACACGCTTGCCGGAGTCGTTCGTGCCCATGCAGAAGCCAAACGTGAAGGCCTCCAACTGTTGGTTGGTGCGCGCATCGACTTCGTCGAAGGATTTTCATGCTTGTGCTATCCTTCAGATCGTAAAGCCTATGGTCAGTTGTGCAAATTGCTGTCCGACGGCAAGCGATCTGCTGAAAAAGGCGCGTGTCATATTGCTGTCAGCGATCTCGCAAATCATGCCGATGGCCAAGTTTTGATCTTGCTGCCGCCTGATGATTTCGAAGCGCGGCACGATGATTTTCACACAATGGTTCAAACACTTATCGACACCTCAAACGCTGGAATCTGGATTGCGCTCCATTGGTTGTTTCGCGGTGATGATCGTAAGCGCATGAAGGCCGTTTCAAATTTTGCACGCAGTTTTGAACTTCCTCTCGTGGCCACCAATGCCGTGCTGTATCACCACCACGAACGACGGCAACTGCAAGATGTGGTGACCTGCATTCGCGAAGGATGCCAAGTGAAAGATGCCGGTTTTTTGCTGAAAGCCAATGGCGAACGGCATCTCAAACCACCCTCTGAAATGGCACGACTTTTCAAACATTATCCAGAAGTTTTAAGTGCGACCCAGAATATTGTCGCGCTGTGTAAGTTCAATCTGGATGAACTGAAATACAATTACCCGAATGAACCTGTCGCGCCCGGCAAAACCGCGCAACAACATTTGGAGCACCTTGTTGAACAAGGGTTGAGAGAACGCTTTCGCGGCCCTGTGCCTGCAAAGGTGAAAAAGCTTCTCAACAAAGAGCTTAGTCTGATTGAGGAACTGAATTACGCTCATTATTTTTTGACCGTCTATGACATCGTTAAATACGCCCGCGACCAAGGCATTTTATGTCAGGGGCGTGGGTCGGCTGCCAATTCTGCTGTTTGTTATTACCTCAACATCACCGCTGTTGATCCGGAAAAATCATCTCTTTTGTTTGAGCGTTTCCTTTCTAAGGAACGCAAGGAGCCACCCGACATTGATGTGGATTTTGAACACGAACGGCGCGAAGACGTTATTCAATATATTTACCAGCGCTATGGCCGACACCGTGCAGCGATTGCAGCTACGGTGATTACATATCGCCCACGTTCCGCAGTGCGTGAAGTGGGCAAGGTGATGGGACTATCTGAAGATGTAACATCGGCATTGGCGTCCACAGTTTGGGGGTCATGGGGCGCTGAAATTCCTAAAGATCAAATCAAGCAAGCCGGGCTTGATTTGGATGATCCCCTTCTACGAATGACTGTCGATCTCACGCAAGAACTGCTTGGGTTTCCTCGTCACCTTTCGCAACATGTGGGCGGCTTTGTGTTGACCGAAGACCCGCTTGAAGAACTGGTGCCCATTGGCAATGCCGCGATGGATGACCGCACTTTTATTGAGTGGGACAAAGACGACATTGATGAACTCGGCATTCTCAAGGTCGATGTACTGGCCCTTGGGATGTTGACCTGTATTGCGAAGTGTTTTGCAGAAATCAAAACGCACTATGGGCAAAACTACACGCTGGCGAACATCGATCAGGAAGACCCGTGCGTATATGAAATGCTGCAACGCGCCGATGCAATTGGCGTGTTTCAGGTGGAAAGCCGTGCGCAGATGAACATGTTGCCGCGCCTTAAACCTCGAACCTTTTACGACCTTGTGATCGAAGTCGCTATTGTAAGGCCCGGCCCCATACAAGGGGATATGGTTCACCCCTATTTGCGGCGGCGCGATGGGATTGAGAATGTTGTCTATCCAAGTCCTTCACCAAACCATGGGCCTGCAAACGAACTGGAACTTGTTTTGGGACGAACATTGGGCGTGCCATTGTTTCAAGAACAAGCGATGCAGATTGCAATTGATGCAGCAAAATTTTCGCCAGAAGAAGCCAATAAATTACGACGTGCCATGGCGACGTTTCGCAATGTGGGCACGATACATCTTTTACAAAAGCGTATGGTCAGCAAGATGATCGAACGAGGTTACGAACCAGAGTTCGCGGCCAATTGTTTTGAACAAATCAAAGGCTTTGGTTCTTATGGCTTTCCCGAAAGCCATGCAGCCAGTTTTGCACAACTGGTTTATGTCTCTTCGTGGTTGAAGTGCTATTTTCCCGATGTGTTTTGCGCTTCACTGCTCAACTCTCAACCCATGGGGTTTTATGCACCAGCGCAAATTGTACGCGATGCAAAAGAGCATGGCATTCAGGTTCTGCCGGTGGATATCAACAAGAGTTATTGGGACAACATTCTTGAAACCGAATGCGCAGATGGGCGTTTTTGTGTGCGTCTTGGATTTCGCCAAACACTAGGGTTGAAGAAGGAAGATATGAAAGCGTTTTGCGCCAAACGCATAAA